>JAISVZ010000069.1 GCA_031271295.1 Clostridiales bacterium
ACAGCATGATTGTGCCACGCGGCGGGGAAACGATTTTCGCCGTCAAAAAATAATCTCTGTGGTATACTTGGGGCGAAAATTGGTTCGCCAGAGCAGCGAGAAGAATATTTTTGAGCGCACTGTAAAAATAGACCTTTTATTATAACTTTGGTGCGCTCAAAAATGTTCTGAAGCGTCAGGTGGCACATTGCCGGGCGATATAATTTGCGCCGAAGCCCTCCTGTAACCCCTTATAGAACAGCCGCAAAAATCGCGGGTAATATTTACGCCAAAGCCTCTGTACCCTTGCCGGATAGCTACGCGAAGAACGGGTAAAGATAACGGCTTGCCATTTAGAATGATGACAAAAAAATGTCATCATTCCGGAAAAAGAATAGCGCCGCCTTATTATTCAAAGGCGTCGCAATACCATATATTTTTAGCGGGAGTGTGAACAGTAACCGGATGCCGGCATGAACACTGCGAAGCGCCGCGCCGGCTTATGTATATGTTTCAGCTTTCAGTATTTCAGTATATAAGGGGGAAGTTTTATGGATAACCGCGATATTTTTGATTTTGCTGCTTTTACCGAGATAGAAAAGTACCAAAGTAAAAAAATCCTTCTTTTGGGTGCCGGTGCGGTAGGCGCAAATATAATGCTAACGCTCCTGCTTATGGGGTTTAAGGATATAACCGTGTTGGATTTCGATAAGGTTGAGGCTCACAATTGCAGCCGCGCGGCGGGTCTGTTCCTTCCGGATAGGGATACCGGAAAGTATAAAGCCGACGTTCTGCGCGATTACGCCCTTTCATGGGGCGCAAAAAGCGAAAGCTTAATTTGCGACGTGCGGGATTTGGGCAAGCACTTTTTCCGTTCTTTCGGCGCGGTTTTAGTCGCGCTGGATAATATGGAAGCGGTTTGCTCCGTTGGCGCGGCGATTGCGGGCTCCGGCATTTTAACGCTTCGCGCCGCAACGAACGAATATAACTACAGCGTTGAAGTGTTCGATAATAATTCCGATGCCTGCCTTTGCTGCTGGCGAGGGGATGTATCAATGGATACAAGGGTTACCGGCTGCGGTGAAAAATATACGGCGGAAATGGCTGCGGGAAAAGCGCCCGCGCTGCAAGTTTCCTCCGCTATGGCGGCAAACCGCTTGGTTGGTATATTGGTTCAAACCCTTGGCGGCAATGTCATGCATATAAACGCAAGGTATTACGATTCGTTTAACGCTCTTCATAAATTCCCGATACTGCGCGATGAAAACTGCCCTTTTCACGAAAAGGAAACCAAAAGCGCGAAAATTTTAAGCGGCAGTGTGTTTACGGTAACAGCCGGGCAAATACTCTCACATCTAAAGGAAGAAACGTCCGCCGCGCATACGGTGGTTTGCCATGACGATTTTGTTCTGGAATTTACCTGCCGAAACTGCGGTATGTCCGAACCGGTTCTTAAACCGCTAAGGAAAGTTTCCTCTCCCGCCGCGTGCAAAAACTGCGGCGGCATCCGCAACGCTAAAACTCTAAACACAATTTCTGAAAATACCCCAAAGCATGTTTTAAATTTAACATTATGGGAAATAGGTTTTCGCTGCTGCGACGATATTTATTTCTACAACGAATTGCAGGAAATCTTTTTTTGCAAATTTGAAGAAGATTTTTTAAAATTGCGTGAAAATACCCTTCTTTAATAAGGATGTATAAGTGAACACATTAATCACACAGGTTATTGCGAGCGCGAAAAGCGCTGCACAGCCGTAATTCAAGGAGAGGTTTATATGGTAACGGCGCAGGAAACTCACGTACTAAACGCGGAAACAGATTCTTTGTTTCTTCAGCGCGGCCCTAAAGACGGCTTATGGTTTCAGCCTTTTAACCACGGCGACAGCATTGTTGTATGCGCGGCTTGCAGAAGGGTTTTTTTCAGCGACGATTTTGTTAGTACCTGCCCTATTTGCGCACATTCGCATAAGCTTTTGTTTGTTAGGCCAAACAATTTGTTAGCCAAAGAGATTGTAAATACGGGCGGCATTTTAACCGAACGTCCGCTTCGCACCGAAAGAGTGCGTGTTCGCGTTCCAAGGCAGCCCCGGCCGGAACCTGTTTGGAAAGTTCGGCTTCGCGCAGCGCTGTATTTATGTGTTGTGTTAACTGCCGCCGCTGCCGCAATATCTCTCCTTGTACTATCTATTAAAGGAGGAATTTAAAATGTCAAGCGAAAAAATGAGCGAAAGAATGAGAAAGGTTACCTTCAGCGACACGGCCGGAAACACAATGTCCTTTGTATCCAGTGAGGACACAATTTTGGCGGATTTGGAGAAGCTTTACGAAAAGCAATCCGGAGCGCGCGCCCCGCACGGTTTTGTACTAACAGACCCGTCCAAGGGAAGGTTGCTGAATGATAAAACCCGCGATATCAAAGAAATGTTTCCGGGTTTTGCGGATGTGGAAATTCTGGCACTGCCGGATACGGTAAACGCCGCCGCCGGCATATGGCCGCGCGGAAAAAGCGCTGCGCTGCTTGCCGTCGGCGTATAGGTGGTGTTAATTATGACGTCGCAGGACGAAAAACGAAAGCTTATGCGCTTTTCGTCGGAAGAAAAGCAAATGGCGGAATTGGCTGTTGAAGGTTTTATTACCGTAGAAGGGTTGGGGGATAAGCCTTACCGCCAATACAAAGTAAGCGTCAACGCGCAAAGCTTTTGCAAGAATACGTTTGCAAAGGTAAACGGGCCGCATGTGTTTACAATTAAAGCAAGCGCCGGTTACCCGAAGGATGCGCCGGTTGCAACCTTTACAAGTGTTCCCATAGCGCATATAAACGTTTACGAAAACGGCAACGTATGCATAGGCGCGTGGAACCCGCAGGAAACTATGGCTTCCACAGCGCTGAGAATAGTAAGGCTTATACTGATGGATCCCAAAACTTTTAATTTTAAAAGTATGGCGGACAAAAATTGCGAGGTTTTTTGCAAGGGCAGGTGCGGGGAGGAAATTCTCCCCTCGCCCGCTTTGCCGGGAATATCCCAGCCGAGGTGAGAATATGGGCAAAAAAAAGATATCGGATAAGGCGGGCGTGTATTTAACTTATCCGGCGCTTAAAATTTTCATGGAATATTTCGGCTACGCGTCGGAGCAGGATTTTAATTCATGCGAACAAATTGCAGCTTTGGGCGGGGAAATTAACGGCGATACAATTATTGTGCGCCAGGCGCTTCCCCTGCCCGCCGCGGCCGCTTCCGCCGGGCATGTTGCGGTTCCCGGCGAGTTATGGTTTTGGGCTATGCAGGTTTTTGGCAAAAGCGGAGCGAAATTGGTTGGAAGCGCGCACACCCACCCAGGCAGCTTAAACGTGTTTATGTCGTCGTCGGATATGGAGGCGAATTCACTACTTTTCCCCGACGGGGTAAGCATAATTGTTAATCCGCACAGGCAAATTATCGGTGCGTTTAATAAAAACGGGCGTAAAATCCCTATTATTTTGAAGTAAGGTGAGTGAATATGAACAGAATGCTTGTAATTTTAGTTTGTTTGGCTGTTTGTACAGTTGCCGGAATTTTTGTCGCAAACGAAATAAACCGGGAGGGCGGAGAAACAGCGGCGGCGGCGAATCTTCCGGATGATGCGGCGGGCGGAGAAATTGCGGCGGCGATTCTTCCGGATGGTGCGGCTGCAAGTAATACTGCGGGCACCGTAAGCCAAACCGCCCCGCCTATGCCGCTTTCGACGGAGCCCGATTCGCCGGAACCTGATACGCCTATGACGCTTTCATCGGAACCTGATACGCCGGAGGTGCTTTTGCCGGAACCTACCACACCGGAACCGCTTTCGCCGGAGCCTGTCCCGCCGGAATCGCCTGAAAAATCCGCCGCGATAGCGGTAAACTTCGGGCCGTATATAAGGGGGTTAAGCGCGGAGGAAGACAGCGATATTCCGGACGAAATATTCCGCGAAATTCTTGATTTATTGCGGCCAACAACGGATACAATAAGAACTTTTACAATAAGCGGGCCGCTGGAACGCTTATACCCGATTTTGCAAAACGAGTATCCGGAAATGCGCGTTTTTGCCGGGGCATGGATAGACAGGGATTTTACGCGCGAGCAAATATATGCCGAACTGGATAAGCTTATTGAACTTGGCAACAGCGGTTTGGCGGATTTTCTTTTGTGCGGTTCGGAAAACATTCTGCGAGGGGATCATTCCGCGAGCGAGGTTGCGCAGTGGGTAACATATGTGCGCGAAAACCTTACAAGGGATATTCCGGTATCCACATCCGATACGCCGGATTCGTACAGCGCACAGCTAATTGACGCGGTTAGCGCGGTATGCGTAACGTATTACCCGTATTGGAACGGAGTTGCAGCCGAAAACGCGGCAGCCGATATTGAGGGAATGGTTACATCGCTTAAAGAAAGAGCCGGCGGCAAGGAAATTATAATAAGCGAAACAGGTTTTCCGGATTACGGCGACTCTGTGGGCGAGGCTGTTGTGAACCAGGAAAACGCCCGTATTTACTTTGAATATGTATACGAATGGTCGAAAGAAAGCGGAACGCTCTGTATAGTGTTCAGCGCGATAAACGAGGCTTGGAAGGGACGCTATGAAACAGACCCGGAAGCGAATTTCGGTTTGTTTTATGAGGATGGCACAGTAAAACCCGCTTACGCGGAAATTCTGCGGCGTATTGCAAGTGAGCGGGAACTTGAAAAATCAGAAAATAGTTGAAGGGAGGCAAGCGCGTTTGCGTCAGTAATACGCGCTAATGTATGAGTAATGATTCTAAAAGAAATCTAATGATTGTTGTTGCCATCGTTGTTATAATTTGCGGGGGAGTAGTGTGGTTTGTTCTTTTTACGCGGCAATCATCCCCGCCTCCGGAAGGCGGTACTTCATCGGATACTTCACCGGAAAGCTATACTTTTTCGGAAAGCGTTATCTCTTCTAATGTTTCCTCGGAAAATGATACTTCCGTTCGTACTTCTTCGGAAAGCGGTACCGTTTCGGAAAACCACGTTGTCGATACTAATCCTCTGCTAACTTTTGAGAATTTGATTTACGACAACGCCACATATTCGGTAAAGGGCAATGTAGTTAACTTAAACGAGTTGGATTTTGACGCAAACCGCTACAAGGCAGTGCTTTTTATAGATGTAGCCGGAAGGTTGTACGCAAAACCCGCATTCCGCGCGGGAGCGATGCAGGAATTATCCTCCTTAACACATGCCGCCGAAACCGGAGTATACGAATTCGAAATAAGGGCGTATCATCCGGATTCGAGAGGCAGCGATATTACCGCCGAATTTTTTGAGCTGTACCTTATAGATGCCGAAACGTATCCGGGTTTGGCAAACATGAGCGATACGGAAACGGCGGCACAGTTTTCGCTTGCAAGCTTTAGAGGGGAAACAAGTAACGATGCCGAACCTCCGGGAGTTTCGCAGGCGCAAACCCAGCAGGAACAAGTTGAACCGCCGCAACCGGTGCAGGCGCAAGAACCGCAGCCGGTGCAAACCCAGCCGCAGCCGGTGCAAGTGCCGCCTCCGGTTGAGGCTCCGGTTACGCCCGCCATACCCGCAGCCACAGATTTTGTAAACGTTAAATATGGATCAGACAGGTATGTTACAGGGCGGCTTAATCTCGCGGACGGTCAAAACTACGACGACTACCGGATAATTTTGTTTATCCTGCTCGATCAGTATTACGTAAAGCCGGATTATCGCCCCGCAAACAAGGATTCGTACATGATTGCGCCGGGCAGTGACGGCAGTTTTAAAATACGCGCGTACCACCCGGACGCGCCGAACGATACTAACGCTGCGGAGTTCAAACTTGTTCTTGTTCCCAAAGATTTTGCCGGTATATCCGCGCAGTACATGGTGGACGACGCTCTTGCGGCGGCGGTTACCCGCGAGGACGGTTCGAAGGTTGTATACGACGGATTTACAGGCAATTAATACTAATTCCAAGTTAAAAAGTTGAAGCCAAGCCAAGCCCCCAAAATCGCTGTGATTTTCGGCGTTTTTGGGGCGCCGGTTTCAAACTTTTTAAACGGAATTAGTATAAGCTGCGCCAACAGCAGAAAGGGTGTGATACCGTATGAATAGCTTTTCAGCATGGGCTGAAGAAAATGTTTGGCTCGTTTTAAATTTAATGGCTATAATTTTTTTGCTTGTCACCGCTCTGAGGGTTACCAAAGCAAGATTTTCCGTGTGGATTTTTTCGTTAATTATTCTTGTGATGGCGTTTTTTTGGGGAGGCGCGGTTTTCGGCCAGGTATGGTTTTCGGCGTTTGCGTCGCGGCCTGCCGGCTTAATTTCACAATTTTACGAAACCGCTTTGCGCAAAAGTGCAATTTTGTACGCGGCGGCGGTTGCGGCCGTTCCGGGAATGCCCGCCGCAATTATTATATCCGCGTTTGCAATATATTTGGATAAGTTGCGGGAAAGGTACTTTGAGTTGTCCGCCGCCACTATAACAAAAATCGGGTTTATATTTAAGATAATTCTGTCGTTAATCGCAATAGTAGTTACCTTTACCGCGGTTGTTTTCGCGGCGGATATAGCTTCGGATATTGCAAAGGCCGAATTTTCCGTTGCGAATAGGTTTTCGTTTTACGCAATGGCGCTTATTATGGCGCTGTTTGGCTGGCGCGCGTTCAAGAAACCGAACGGCAATTTCTCGGACGCGGTTTTCTGCGGGTTGCTTTTGTGCGCAAGCCTTATTGCAACATGGCAAATCCTGTTTGCGGTATGCGCCGTGGTTGTTATATCTCAGGCAATGTTATTAGCCGAACACGGCGAAGAAGAAGGCAGAGTAAGTTTTACCGGCTTGATACTTAATTTTTCAAGATGGCTGGGTACGAGAGCTGGCGAAGGGGAAGAAGAATTTGACGAGGTATCCGTGGATATTTTGCCGGATACGCCGGACGATATATAAAACAGGTTAACACCAAAACCACAGAGGTGAAATACATGAGCACAGCTCCAAAAAACCCTTTAAAAATACTCTTAGCGGAAGACGACGGCATAATAGCCGCAGGTTTAAGTTACGCGTTTGAAACGGACGGCTACGCCGTAACATATTCGGGCACCGTAAAAGACGCGCTGGATGAAATTTCGCGCCAAAGCTTCGATATTGCGGTGCTGGATTTATCGCTTCCGGACGGCAGCGGGTTTGATATTTTTAAGAGCCTTAAAAGCAAGCAACCTTTGGTTCCGGTTATTTTTCTTACCGCCGTGGACGACGAGGGTAACGTTGTTAAAGGGCTTGAAATGGGCGCGGACGATTATATTACAAAACCGTTTCGCATCCGCGAGCTTTCGGCGCGTTTAAAAGCTGCGCTTCGCAGGGCTAACCACCAGGCGCCGGAAGTGTTAAGCTTAGGTGATGTAAGCATCCGAACCGCGCAGGGCAAGGTATTTAAAAACAGCACCGGAACGGAAATACTTTTATCCGCGCAGGAATACAGGCTTTTGCTTATTTTAGCGCAAAACAAAGGGCAGGTTTTATCCCGCAGCCGTTTGCTCGAAGCACTGTGGGACTGCGCCGGGAGTTTTGTAAACGATAACACGCTTACCGTATGCATGAAACGTTTGCGCGAAAAACTCGCGGACGGCGCGGTTATAGAAACTGTGCGCGGTTTGGGCTACAGAGCGGAGGGGTAAAATGGTTTCCGGCAAAAAAATAAAGGAGCTTTCCGCTTATGTGCGGAAAATGGCAAACGGCGAGGAAGTTTACGATATAAGGGATAACAAAGAGGGCGCGTTTTCCATTTTAAAAAGCGACATTTATAAGTTGGCGCAACGGCTCTTGGAACAGGCCGCTGTTTTAAATGAGGAAAAAGCCGCGCTTAAGGACATACTCTACGACATATCGCATCAGCTAAAAACGCCGTTAACTTCGCTTACCGTTATGGCGGACTTGCTTGAAACGGACGGTTTGCCGCCGGAAAAACGCAGCGAATTTCTTGCCAATTTGCAAACGGGCTTATCCCGTATGGATTGGCTTGTAAAATCGCTTTTAAAAATTGCGCGGCTTGACTCGGGAGAGGAAACTCTTAAAGGCGAAACGGTAAATATACGAGATATTGTTAATTTTGCCGCCTCCGCGCTAATGCCCGTAATAAAGGCAAAAAATCAGCTCTTTACCGCGGATATAGACGATTATTTAACGGTAGTTTGCGACACGAACTGGACTGCGGAGGCTCTTTCAAATATTTTGAAAAACGCCTGCGAACATACGCCGGAGGGCGGAACTATCACCGCTTGCGCGGGAGAAAGCCCGCTTTGCGTATGGATTAGCATAACCGACAGCGGCGAGGGAATAGATAAGGCGGATATCCCGCATTTATTTAAGCGCTTTTATAAGGGGAAATCCGCAAAGGGCAGCGCCGGAATAGGGCTTGCAATGAGCTTATCCGTTATGCAAAAGCAAAACGGCGATATCGAGGTTAAAACTGAGAAGGGAAACGGATCGGTATTTACGCTTAAATTTTACAAGTGAAAAATATTACCGAAAAAAGGCGTCCTTGTTTTTTCATTTATTTTTACAAGTGACGAAAGTGTCACCGGTAATGTCACCGTTATGTCATTTCGGGGGTGTACATTAAAGGCGGAGGTGATTTCTTATGGAAATCGTAACAGTAAAAAATTTGTCAAAGATTTACGGAAAGGGCGATACCGCCGTTAAAGCGCTTGATGACGTTAGCTTTTCAATTGAAAAAGGCGAGTTTGTGGCGATAATTGGGCCTTCGGGTTCCGGAAAATCCACGCTGCTTCATATGCTCGGCGGGGTGGATAGGCCAACCGGCGGCACGGTAACTATAGATAATACCGATATCTATAGTTTAAGCGAATCCAACCTTGCAATTTTCCGCCGCCGCCACATTGGGCTTATTTATCAGTTCTACAACCTTATACCGGTACTTACCGCCGAGGAAAACATTACGCTGCCCCAGCTTTTAGATTCGCGCAAGCCGGATGCTGAAAAGTTTGCGGAAATTGTTCGCGCAACCGGGCTTTCGGAGCGTTTAAAGCACATGCCAAACCAGCTTTCGGGCGGGCAGCAGCAAAGGGTATCCATTGGGCGCGCGCTGATTAATAACCCCGCCATCATTTTGGCGGACGAACCAACCGGAAATTTAGACCGCAAAAACGGCAAGGAAATATTGGAGCTTTTAAAGGCGGCAAACAAACGTTTTAACCAAACCCTTGTTGTAATAACGCACGACGAGGCTATAGCGATGCAGGCGGAACGTGTTATAACCATAGAGGACGGGAAAATTATCCGGGACGAGGTGATTCGTCCGTGAAGATAATGTTTTCTCTGGCTGTTAAACAGCTTAAAAAAAATAAAAAACGAACGCTGATTACGGTTATAGGCATTATTCTTTCGGTTTCCATGCTGACGGCGGTATCCGGGCTTGTTGAGGCAACAAGGGAAATGATGCGCCAAACCTACATTATGCACGGCGGCAATTACCACGTGGGTTTTTCGCCGGTAACCGAAGCGCAGGCAAATGATATTATTGCGGATGCGCGGGTAGAGAGCGGTTACACTCAAACCAACGCGGAAACGGGCGAAACGTGGGTATTGTTTCGGATACGCGGCGTCGGCAGAAATTACGAGGAAGTAACGGTACAAATTGCGGGTTCTTACGCGCCGGACGCGGTAAATTTCAGATATAACAAGGAGCTTATGGCAACGGAGGGCGTTATTGCGGGCGACAACAGCCTGACCACGATGTACTCCATAGGTATTGTTTTAGGGCTTATTATTATTGCGGGTTCGGTAATTGTAATTGCCAACGCCTTTAATATTTCCGCGTCGGAACGTGTGCGGCAGTTCGGCGTGCTTAAAAGCGCGGGCGCAACAAAGCGGCAAATACGCGTAACGGTTTTGGCGGAAGGAATTATTCTTTCGGCGCTGTCGGTACCTTTAGGAATTGCGGCGGGCTACGCGGTGGAATGGGTTGCGCTTTGGGTTGCCAACGGTTTGCTTTACGAGGTTAACATGTTAAACGAAGGAGCGCTTTTAATTAAACCTACGCTTTCCGCAGCCGCAGCTTTACTTGCGGCGCTTCTTTCCGTTTTAACGGTGCTGCTTTCCGCGTGGTTTCCGGCGGGCAAAGCGGCAAAAATGAGCGCGCTCGACGCAATAAACCTTACAAGCGAAATTAAAATAAAACCGCGTCAGGTTAAAACCTCGCCCCTTACCGGCAAGCTTTTCGGGTTCGAGGGAAGCCTTGCTGCAAAGGCGTTAAAACGCAACCGCAGAAAGTACCGCGCAACGGTAATATCGCTTACGGTAAGTATTGTTCTGTTTATTTTAGGCTCCGGCTTCGGGTCGTTTTTATCAAGCTCGCTGGATATGATATATAAGGATTTTGGCGTTAACGTTATTATGAATTATCCCGGCAGCGGTTTAACCGAGCTTTCAGAAATATCGTCCGGGTTGGCAAAACTTCCCGGCGCGGAGATAGCCGGTTCTAAAATGCTCTACGCTTCGGCAAACATTCCGCTAAGTTATTTAACGCGCGAAGCGGCGCTGTACTGGGAGGGCGAGGATATAACAGCGGCGGACGGAACAGCGGATATAGTTGAAATAATTACGGCGGATAACGCGGTATTTGAGCAAATATGCAAAAGCGCGAATGTAAACCCGGATTTGTTTACCGGCGAGAACGCGAATGTTAACCCGGATTTATCCGTCGGCGAAAACGGTATTAAGGGAATACTCATTAACTTCTGTTTATTGGACGATGCCGGCAAACGCATAACTTTTAAGCCGTTTAACTATCAAACGGGCGATAAATTCGCGGTTAGCCGAAACGCCGCGCCGCCGTCCGTTTATGAAATTGAACTGAGCGGGGAAGTTTCGGATATAGACGATTTACCAACCGCAATTGCGCCGTATGTGCAGCGCGAGAGCCTTAATATTGTTGTGCCGGAGAAATCTTTCGCGAAATTTGCCGCGGATGCCGAGGTTTCAATGGCGTATTGGGTGGGAGTTGCCGAAAACCCGGCGTCTTTCTGCGCCGAGGCGAATTCAATTTTCGAATCGGTTTCGCCTAACGGAAATTATTATGTTGTAAACTACGAGCAGAACGCGCGCATAACTCAAAGCATAAACCTGCTGATAACAATATTCATTTACAGCTTTGTGGGAATGCTCTCATTAATTGCGGTAACAAGCGTTTTGGGCACAATTTCCACAAATATTTCGCTGAGGCTTCCGGAGTTTGCAATGCTGTCCTCCGTTGGCATGACGCCGCGCTCTCTTAAACGTATGCTTAACTTTGAAAGCCTGTTTTACGGCTTAAAGGCGCTTGCGTTTGGGCTGCCAATCTCGTTCGTGTTGTATTATATAATGTACCGCGCGTTTGAAATATCGGTAAAATTCGCGTTTGTTTTGCCGTGGCAAGGTATGCTTATATGCTCTGCGGCGGTATTTATAATTACGTTTATAACCATGCGGTATTCGTCAAACATACTGCGCGGCAAAAACATGGTGGAGCTTATCCGCAATATTAATATATAATTAATTTATTATTTATCCGACAGGGAGGGGAAAACTATGGATAAAAGGGCAGAAAACCCAAACACCGAAGCAAACGCTTCAATTCAAGCTCTGTTTAATTTCAGCAGAAATTTTTTAAACAGTACGCATATTTTGGACGAAAAAACCAAAAAACTTCTTTTGCATGTGGCGAGTAAACCCATAGAGCAGTCTATTTACGACGGCGTAATAAGTACCCTGCCCGTAAACGCAAGTTACGAAGAAAACCTCAACGCAGCGGCGGAGCTTTATTATCTGCAAAACAGGCTGAACGTAAAAATAGGGAAAATAACATACCCTTACGGCAAAAAGGACGCAATTCTTGTATACTATATATTCTGCGAAATGCGCAGGCGCAGGAAGGAAGAGCTTAAGGATTACGAGGATTCGCCCGCGGACGGGGCAATATCCGCCGAAGAGGCGAAGCTCAGGAAAAAACGCAGGGAACTGTTTGAATACGATGCTTTTGAACGTTTTTTGGACAGGTATCCGCACCTTAACGACGAATACGATTTTTTATCCGGCGCGGATATTATAAACTCCATTGTGGAAAAATGCCGCCAACAGCCGGCATTGCGCAGCAGCGAAATTATGGGCGTTATAAAAAGCGGCGGCAAACCTGACTCCGACGCTGAACCGGAAGAGGATTATTATTCTCTGATGTTGGAGTATACAAAAATGCGCAACTGGGCAAAAAGCCCTAAATCCATATACTGTGTGGCGTGCGGTTTAGGACGCCCGAATAAGTTCGATACCGACCCTCCCACACTCAAGGAGCTATACATTTTTGGCGTGGCGTGCGGGCTAAACCGCGAACAGTTTGATAAGCTGTACGCTTCGGTGCTTAAAACCGCAAAGGGTATTAAGGAAAAAAATTATATACATTCCGGCGGCAGCGACGACATTTGCAAAACGTTTTACAAAATCTTTAACGATATTGAGGCGTGGATTGTAAGGCTTCCCAAAATTGAGGAAATTTACGATGAAAACGGCAACAATATTGAAAAAAAGATGCTCAGGGAAATGCCCAAGCTGCTTTACGGCCTTGTTCATAAGTTTTTTTTGGAGGAAAAAAATATCGACCTTCGAACGGTAAAAATCGATTAATACTAATTCTGTTTAAAAAGTTGAAGCCAAGCTTGGCTTCAACTTTTTAAATTGGAATTAGTTTAATGCTAAACAGAGAGGTTTTCGCTTACAACGCCCGCGTCCAGCATATTGTCCGCACAGCCGTATTTGGTTTGTAAATTCCGGTACGGCTCTAAGCTTTCAAACGAATCCAAAGCTTTTTTGGCGGATGGCATAACATCCGATATAATTTCAAGCATAAGGCATATTTGATAAGCGCTGTAGCGAAAATCTCTTTCCGTGTATTTTTTGGATATCCATGTGTGCATTATATCCTGCAAGCAGGTTTTGCGCCTTTGGTCTATTTCAATATTCGGGTAATTCCAATCCGCGCCGGTACCGTCCGCGTTAAAAAAGCGGGAATCTTTCCATATTATATCCATAAACGGCGCAATTTTTTCCGTTCCCCAATAACCGTTTAAATCCGCTGTTATAGGAAAAGTGCGCTGATCTGCCGCCAAAAGATGACACATTGCCGTTATGTTATCCGGAGGGGTGTTAAACAAATTGCCGGTAAAAAAACTTATAAATAAATTGCACCACTGTTCAAGCAAATTCAAATCGTTAAAAAACATTAAGCTTGTGTTAACGGCGGGTAAGCGCGTTTTTGCGTTTTGGGGAAGCGCAAAGCCTTTCGGGAAACGCAGGCTTTTCAAATCAGGGTAATAAATCCCCTTGGCGGCTTCGTAATGCGCGAAAGCCGCGTGTTTTTTTTCCGCGTCCTTCATAATTATATCGTGCCTTTTTTTTAAGAGTAAATCCGCGTCTAAAAAAAATACCGCCGCATTAGTTTTTTTCGCTAAACGCGCTTCAAGAGTTAAGGCGTGAGGTTTTACCGCGCTGTTATAAATATCCGTATCCACGTTTTGCGCATTTAACACATATTCCGCCGTTTCAAAATTTACATTATCCCAAAACCCGGCTTCAAACAAGCCGTGATAATTAAAATAATCGAAAATAACGCGGTCGCAGTATAAGGTATGGGTGTGATTATTCGGGTAGAGAATTTTTTTAAGCAGGGCGCTTTGAGTTAGAAGAGTAAGAAGGTAGTGCGCTCCGAACGCCTTATCCATTGTTATAGCATTCAGGCTTCCGAAATGCTGGATGTTGCCTCCGAATGTGCGCTTCAAAAGCGGGCGGCTTACCAAAGCGTTAAGTGTTCTAAGCTCCGTTTTGTCGGTTTCGGCCTTTGTTTTATTTGCTTTTCTTATTATATCCAATAAGTTTTGGCTTCTATGCTTTAATGTTGCGGTTTCGTTGGGCATTAACGGCTCATCTCCGGTCATTTTATACTAATTCTTTTATTGGGATGATTCCGAAAAAACACCCGATGCTTCTATCATAAAAAAATTTCGCTTAAATGTAAACAAACAAAAGCGCACTTTTCGGGTGCGTTTTTTTCGTTAATTTTACGAATTTCATAAAAATTTACCCGGAAATACAGCGAATAAATGTACTTTATTGCCTTTAAAACGGCGCAATTAAAATGGTACAATCGAATCCGGGGAGGCAATTAGAGCGGGCTAACGAAGGGGGGGGTTAGCTTCGCTCTAATAAAAAAAACCCCGCAAAACAAATTATACGAGGAGTGATTCATTATGAAGCGAACCAACTGCTGTTTATTGGACATTGACTGCCCGCAGGTTAGTAGTGCGAAGGAATTCGGCGGAAAAGCTGCGATGATTCACAAAATGAGGATACCGTTTAAGCGGACATTTCCCGGCGGAATTGCGGTTAGCATTAAAGCAAACGAAATATCCGACGGCGAACTGGCCGAGGAGCTGGGTTTGGCTACGGAAAAATACGCGCCGGATACCCTCTTCGCGGTTCGTTCGTCCGCAACAATTGAGGACGGAGTATCCTGCGCGTTCCCCGGACAGTTTATATCACTTTTAAATGTTAGCGAAAGCGGCTTGCTTCGCGCAATACGGGAAGTGCAGGCATCCGCCGCAAGTGACAACGTTTTGGATTATTGCCGTCAGAATAAAATAGAAAGCGCCCAAATTCAAATGGGGGTGCTTATTATGCCGATGGTGGGCACGAAAGCAACCGTAATATCCGGCGCGATTTTTACCCTGGATCCGGAATCCGGGCGGGCGGATACTTATATTTCGGCAAGCGCGGGTTTTGGCGACGCGGAAATGCAGGGTATTGTAACACCGGAAATCGCGGTGTGCCGGGGCAGCGTTATTTTACGTCACAAACCGCGCGCTTCGGAAAAAACTTATCTGTTAAGTAACGACATTATTTTGCGCCTGTCGGATTACGCGGCGGGTGTGGAAAAGGAGATGCGCAAATTATCCCCCGAAATTAAGTATGTTGATATTGAATACGTTATAGAGGACGGCGAAATTTATTTTGTGCAGGCAAGGCCGGAAACGGCGGCAAGTTCCGGCAAGGGAACTTTTAAAACCGTAAAGGCGGATAATAACTTTCGCGCAGCGGTAAGAAACGTTGGCTACTGCGCTTCGCGCGGAACCGTATCCGGTACGGCCTTTTACTGCGAAACCGTGGAGGACGCGTACAATCTTAAAGGCGGAGACATACTGCTTTGCCGGGAAACCGCGAGCAGTTGGGAACCGTATATGCGCAGGTGCCGGGGTATTGTAACCATGTTTGGCGGTGCCAACTGCCACACGGCGGTATGCGCCAGAGAAATGGGCATGTGCTGTATAACCGGAATAGGCGATGAGGCAATGGAGAAAATGAAGAAGTATCAGGGAAAATATATTACGGTAGACGCCACCGCGCGAATTATTTACGAGGGTAATATCGGCAAAGAATATTTGGTTTACCAATCCGGCAGTGCGCAGTACGGCGGTTTGGACAGCGATACCGAAGAGGATTCTTTTCAAAACGCGTCGTCCGTTGGGCAAACGCGAACCGACAAAAACGGGGTAAGATGGCTTAAAAAACCCAGAGATATAACATCCCCGCTTTTGCACGAAATTCACCGCAAGGGAAACGCATTTATAACGGATTTGCTAAACCTGCCGAAGGTTAGGGACGAGGTTGCAGGCGGCATTTACTGGATGTCGTTTGCGGACGCGTTTTCATTCAGAATAAAACTGCGAACCTATACGCCGCAGGGTTTAAACGGAATATTGGATAAGTGGGATGCAAGAATGCGGGAGTATCTGTTGCTTTCACAGGATATACGGCCGGGGGAGGAGCAAAACCTTAAAATTTGGCTTAAATATTTTGTTGAGGTAAACGCTTACATGAACCTTTCTTACCCGCTGTTTTATGTAATATCGGGGCTTTTTGAGCAGGCGCTTGCGGAAAGGGAATTACCGGAGCCGTATTTTAGCAGGGCGCACCACTGCGTAGCGCCGGGTACGCCGGTTTCGGTTGCGCAAAAGGCCGTAACGGATTACATTGAGCTGCTTAAAATGGCAAGCGGCGGCGGGGAAGCAAATGACGCTATGCTTGATGAGAGGTTAAACGGAAAACTTGGCGGGAAGCTGCGCGAATACGCGTTAAAATACAGGTTTACTCCGAACAATTGCATAGAATTTGACGCTAAAGCGCAAATTGACGAGTTAAAAGCAAAAATCAAAGCCGATTTGGGGCATATACCTGAGTTTTTCCCGCCGGAAGAAGAGGAATATTTCGTTAACGACCCTTCGTTTGTACTGCTTGGCAAAATTATGAGGCAAGTGGTAAGGCTGAAGGAATCCTCCCACCATATCAAGCTGCACGGTCAGCGGCTCATAATTGAAAAATTCAGTAAAAGGGAAGTTGAAAGGGCGTTTAAGGCGCAAATATAAAAGCTTCACCTTGCAAAAAATTTAATCTTGTAAAATAATACAAATAGTGTAGAATAGTAATATTTCCGTAGGAAAAATAAACCTCAAAAGTGTGCTCTTTGCACACCTGTGAAATAAAAAGGGTATGTTATAATGGGCTATAATCATAACCGGGAGGGAGAACGCGCTATGAAGGAAGATAATATTACTACAAGCGGTTTGCTGAGAAGGCTTTTCAAAACGGCCAGCATAATGCGCTTTATAAAGCATTTCGACAGGCAAATGGAGTATGTTTCCTTCGATACGTACATCACGGAGTTATGTATCGGGAAGAACAAAATCCCGGAGCATGTAATACTGAACGCCGGGATAGAACGCTCATACGGCCATCAGCTTTTCAGCGGCAGGCGCAAGCCGTCCCGCGATAAAGCTATTCAGCTTGCGTTCGGGTTTGAAATGACCTTCAGCGAAACTCAGGCGCTTCTCAAAGCCGCAAGGAAAAGCCCGCTATATCCGAGAATTAAGCGCGATGCCGCCATAATATTCGCGTTGGAACGCAAGGTCACAATTGTTGATTTTCAGAATATGCTAAGCGACCTCAAGCTGCCGCTTTTGGGAAAGGAGGGACAGCTTGAGTAAGTCTTTAGCGGATGTCTTTCTTGAATCATATAAGGAGTTTGAACTGCCGGAGGAAATATCGCAGGAGTATACCGTTATGGAGCGGCTTTCCGAAAACGATATAGGGGAGACATATTTGCTTTCGGAAAATTCCACCGGCACACGCTATGTGATGAAAACCTACAAAAAATCCGAAATGACCGGCAGGGATAACGAAGCCAAGCTTCTAAACGGCCTGTATCATAAGGGATTGCCTAAATTAAAAGCGGAAATTGAAAGCAATGATACGCTCTTTGTTATGCGCGATTACATACCGGGCATAACGCTTGGCCAATATATCGGCGAACGCGGGGTATTGGCAAGCGGCATTGCCGTGAGGGTTTCCTTAGAGCTTTGCGATATACTAACTTTCCTTCACTCCCAAACAGAGCCGATAATTCACCGGGACATAAAGCCGTCAAACATCATTATAAACCCGGAGGATAACAGTGTAAAACTTATAGACTTCGGTATATCGCGCAGATATTCTAAAGGCGCCGAAACCGATACGGTCAGCTTCGGCACAAAAAAATACGCCGCGCCGGAACAGTACGGCTATAAGCAGACCGATGGGCGCTCCGACCTTTTTTCGTTAGGCGTCGTTATGCGCTTTATGCTGACGGGTTCGCCGGACGGGCAAATTGTTGACGGCGAATTAAAGGCTATTACAGATAAGTGTACCGCATTTTCGCCGGATGAACGCTATCAAAGCGTTCGCCTGCTTATGCGGGCGCTGAGAAAATACCGGCATAGCGCTATGCGAAGGGTTCTTCGCTTTAGCGCGTATACCTTTGTTCTTTGCGCGGCGCTATCGGCGGGTTTTGCGCTTGGCAGGTATACGGAGTTTTTAAGTATTGCGTCCTTGGAAACGCCTGTGGAGAAAACTTATGTATTTGCCGAGCCGCTTATTGAAAGCGCCGCGCGTTTAGTGCTTGGCAAAGGCGAAGAAGAGCCGCTGATACAAGCCGATTTGGACAATATAACGCAGCTTTATATCGACGGTACGGCAATTCGGCAATCCCGCGATGATTTTTTCAGCATGTATAACCCTAACCAATTCGGCAATATAAACAGCTTAGAGGATTTGCGGGCTATGCGTAATTTGCGCGAAGTGTTTATAAGGGGCCAGTCGCTTACTGATATATCGCCTTTGGCCGATTGCAAAATGCTGGAATGGATTGAACTGCCGGATTGTCCCGTAAGCGATATATCACCCTTAACCTTCCTGCCAAGGCTGCGAAATCTTGGCCTTGCCAATACCCAAGTCAATGATTTTTCCGCGCTTGCGGAAATAAATACGCTGAGATATTTGTTTATATACAGCCCCGCTCTTACGGAAATATCCATGCTGAAAGCTTATCAGGTAAAAAACCTGCACTTAAATTCGGCTGCGATATCGACCTTGGACGGTATTGAGGGGTATACCGAGCTGGAAGAGTTATCGATAAGCAGAACAGGCATACAGGATTTTTCGCCGCTAAACGGTATTCATACACTGAAAATTCTGGAGATATCCGGCGGTATGCAGACGTACTTGGAAACCTTATCCCGCGATGATATTCAGGTTAATGCCGTTGATTAATAATACTTCGAATATGTTCGAAAAAAAATAAAAAAAATTTCAAATGTGTGCACGCTGCACACCTGTAGCGCACGCGAGCGGTTTATAATAACCGTACAGACGCGGGCTGTACGGAAGTTTCTCATACAGATGCGGCCCGCCGAAAATTAAAAAGGAGCTGTTGAAATGAAAAAGACAACAAAGTTACTGACATGGGTTCTTGCGGCGGCATTCGCCTTTAACCTTACCTGCGCCCGCGCGATGGCGGCCGAGGCAGTGTCTGCGGCCGGGGTAATAACAAAATCGGCCTACAACGATACCAAAGTTCTTTTGAATAACCGCGAGCTTACTCTTTCCGCGCCATTAGTCGCAATTGAGGATGAATCCAACCCCGGTTTTACCGTAAACTACATGCCTGTACGTGCGGTATTGGAGAGTATGGGCTATATCGTTGAATGGGACGCGGCGAATAACGCGGTAGTTATTACATCTCAAAACGCAGTGCCGCAAACCGACGGTGTTTCGGCTTCCGCGGAAGGCACTGTGGCAAAGGCTGAATACAACGCAACCAAAGTGATTTTCGACGGGAATGAATTGCCTCTTTCCGCAGCGTTAATCAGCATTGTGGACGAAGCCGCGCCCGGCTTTTCCGTGAACTATATGCCCGTTAGGGCTGTGCTTGAGGGCATGGGTTACGCTGTGGAATGGAGCGAGGCGGAAAACGCAATTCGCCTTACAACTCAAGTGTCTCAAGAGGTTATTGCCGAGCCGGTAGCCCTGCGCGATATGTTTCCCAAATTGGAAGCGCAAGGTTTTACGGTTGAGGCAATTTTTGAGGACGACAGGCGGGAAATCGTTTTAACAAGCGGAGAAATGGTGGCGACTGTTTTTGCGCCGCCGGTAGGTGAAACTATGGCAAGGGTTGTTTGCGGGAGCAAAGAAACGCCGCTGACATTTATAATAGTGGACGGTTCTTCTTTCGTTAATGAAGCTGACTTTATGGCAGCTTTGAAAGAAGTCGGTTTTGCGCAATAGCCATTTTTGCAGTATAAGCCGCTCGGCGCGGTGCTTCAAATTTTTTGACGGCAAATGACGCGCCGAGCGGATTTGAACAAATTGTCAGCTCTATTTCAAGCTAAACCGACCCATGGCAAGTTGTAAAATGAATTGCCCAAGGAAACAAAAAAGACCCAAAATGAATCAAACCAGTTACAATGGAGTTGAGAGACAACAAAGTGACAGGGAGGAAACAAAATGGGTCAAGGACA
>JAISVZ010000089.1 GCA_031271295.1 Clostridiales bacterium
TCCTATGACCGTTGCCAGCGTCACAGGCAGTTTATCCGGCTGTTGATAACCAAGACTAACTGTTAATGAACCTTGCGGGTCGGCGTCGATTGCCAGAACATTTTTACCCAAACGGGCAATTCCGACACTTAGGCTTGTAACAGTAAAACTTTTTCCGCAGCCCCCTTTTTCGTTAGATACAGTTACCACGGTTGCCATTTTTACTCATTCCTTTCCTCAGATATTTTCGGCGCTAACATTGTATCCGGTTTTTCCGCGCGGATTTTTCGTCCGATTTTCATTGGGGAAAAGAATGAAAAAATAATAAAGACGACCCTCAAACCCTTGATTTACGCGGTTTTTCCGTTTCGTCTTTATTATACTGTAGTGACATATATATGTCACTAATTATTCCAAAAGTTCAAATAGAAGTAACGCTAAATATTTATATTGTTCAGTGTTTGCGGTACTTGTTACTTGCTAAAGGGCGCTTATTTTGCTTCCTGCAAAGAACACACCCAATTATTTACGCGCTTCTTTCGCCGCCTGTAAAGAACATGCTACCCTCCTGTAACCAAATCAAAAAATGAAAAGCGGCTATCTTTGTGTTGATATTAAGTTTATGTGAGTATAAAATACGGTTATTGGCTTGGCATTTACGTAAAACTTGACGGTATAAAAAAAGGGGTTGTAATTTTTGAAACTGCAAAAATTGCTCTCGCTGGTGCGCAGAGCCGCAGACGACTACAATATGATTAGCGAAAACGACCGCATAGCGGTGGGGCTTTCCGGCGGTAAGGATTCTTTGGCGCTGCTTTACGCGCTTAAAACTATGCAAAACTTTTACCCGAAAAAATATGACCTTATGGCAGTAACGGTTTCGCTTGGGTTTGCCGGCTGCGATTTTTCGCCGCTTTACGATATTTGCGCAAAGCTTCAAGTTCCGTTTTATTTGGCGGAAACTGAAATAGGCAGAATTATTTTCGATGAGCGCAAGGAAAAAAACCCGTGTTCGCTGTGCTCAAAAATGCGCAAGGGCGCACTGCACAACGAAGCGCTAAAGCACGGCGCAAACAAAATCGCCCTTGGGCACAACAAGGACGACGTTATTCAAACCCTGTTTATGTCCATGTTTTACGAGGGGCGGATACATACGTTTTCGCCGGTATCTTATTTGGACAGAAAAAACCTGTTTTCCGTGCGCCCGCTTGTTTACGTGCCGGAAGCGGACGCAAAAGGGTTTGTTAACAAATACGGCTTAACAACCGTTGTAAACCCCTGCCCCGCCAACGGATATACCTCGCGGGAGGAAACGAAGCGCTTTATTGAAACGCAACGAAAAAACTATCCGGATTTTGACGAAAAAATATTTACCGCCATAAAAAAATCCGAAATTGAAGGGTGGGGAAAAAATGTCTGATTATCATGAGCAGTTAAGGAAAAAATACACGCTGCGGCTTCGCGAATGCATAGGCAAGCTGCCGGAGTTCTGCGAGGAATTTTTTTGGGCGACGGCGGATAACACGCTTATTCGCACAAGAGTTGGCTACGCTTACGACCTTAAGCTGTTCTTCGGCTATCTTACGGAGTTTCGACGCTCGTTTGCCGGGCTTGACGCCGCTAATTTAAGCATGGAGGATTTGAAAAAGGTTACGCCGGAGGATATAGAGGCGTTTATGGATTATTTAACTTTTTACGTATCGCGCAGGGAGGATTCAACGGTTGAGTTGCAAAACGCGGAACGCGGGAAATCCCGAAAACTGTCGGCAATAAAATCTCTTATAAATTATTATTATAAAAAACGCCGATTGGACAGTAACCCCGCCGCGCTGGTGGATTTTCCGAAACTTAGGGACAAGGCAATTACAAGGCTTGAGGTGGACGAGGTTGCCAAACTGTTAGACGAGGTGGAATCCGGCGAAAAACTAACGGACGGGCAAAAAAAATACCACAAATACACCAAAACAAGGGATTTGGCTATTGTAACCCTGCTTTTGGGAACGGGTATCCGCCTGTCGGAATGCGTGGGCATAAATATACCTCATATAAATTTTGAGGTTGGCGGGATAAAAATAACAAGAAAAGGCGGTAACGAAACGGTTGTGTACTTCGGGGACGAGGTAATGGACGCTCTGGAATTATATTTAACCGAGCGCGAAAATATGGAGGCGGCGGAAGGACACGAGGACGCGCTGTTTCTCTCCATGCAGAAAAAACGCATAACCGACCGCGCTGTTCAAAACTTGGTTAAAAAATATTCCGTGCTTGTAACGAACCTGAAAAACATTTCGCCGCATAAACTGCGCTCCACATTCGGAACAAACCTGTACCGCGAAACAGGGGATATATATTTGGTGGCGGATGTTTTGGGGCATTCGGATGTTAACACAACAAGAAAACACTACGCGGAGGTAGCGGAGGATAACAGACGCAAGGCGGCGCGGGTGGTGAAGCTTCGGCGGGAGTAAAGAAACATCTTTTAAAAAATTGTCTCTTTAATTTCCGCCGCCGCCCTACGTATCATTTCCAAATCGCTATCACTTAGCTTTGCCGGCATTCCGCCCTGCGCAAAAACAGTTTCAATTTCCGCCGCGTCGTCGAGAGCGTGAAGCTGATAGTTGTCGAAATATTCCGTCTTTAACGCCTTAAGAGATTCCTCCAGCGCGTTCTTAGCCTCTTTTGCGGTTCTTTTTTCGGTTTTGCACGCCAAATATACATTTTTCCGGTGCGGCTCAAGCGCCGGGCCAAGAACATACTGGGCGTTGCCGTAAGACGGAGCAACATCAAAATAGTTTATCCCTTCATTTACAGCTTCCGCAACGATGTTTGCCGCCTCCGCCGCTTCCATTCCTTCAACAGCGATGCCGCCGAAACCGAGAATACTAACGGAGTATCCGGTTTTTCCAAGTATACGGTGTTCCATGTAATCACTCCTTCGCAGGATTTTCTTATATTTTAAAATATAGAAAAGGAAATAGCAAATGCTATTCGGCAGGGGTGTGAACAGTAACGTATCGCCGACTACCGGCATAGTGCTCCGGCGAAACACAAATTGTTGACGCTCTTATTATGCCATGCTATAATCACTGCGGCAGGAGGCTTTTTGTCAAAGATAGAAATACAAAAGAAAAAATTTTGAGCGGGTGCAAAACATGAGTACAGCAATTATTTTAATTATTATGGGGCTATTTTCCGCCATTTGCGCGGCTATGGATTTTAACTGGTTTATGGAAAACAGAAAGGCTGCGTTTTTCGTAAGGCTAATAGGACGCGGCGGTGCCAGAATTTTCTACATAGTGCTTGGCGTAATTTTAATTACCTTTGGTGTTGTATCGTTATTCGTATTAGCGTAGCTTTAGAACCCGTGTTCAATAAATCAAAAAATGTGTCGATATATCTTACATCACGAGTGAAAGAGGGTAAATATGGGATATAGCACAGATTTAACGGATAAGCAATGGAGCATGATTGAACCT
>JAISVZ010000123.1 GCA_031271295.1 Clostridiales bacterium
ACGGGTTTATCAAAACGGACGCAGCTGTTGAAGGGATAAATTTGAACGACCCTGTAATCGGAAGGTTAAACAGGGCGATAAGGTATTCATGCGCAACAATAAGATACGAAAAAGCAGATTAAGGAAGGAGACAGTAAAATGACGGCATTATTAGGGAAATTTTTAACTAAAGAGGAAAGAGAAGCGGCTGAACTTAAAGGCAGGGCAGAAGGCGAACTCAAGATTTTATTTGAATTTGGTGTTGATGAAAGGGAGATAGCCCAAAGGGTTGGCATAAGTTTGAGGGAAGTTAAGAGACTTGGAACCGAATATGGCTTTAATTTAAATTGAAGAATAAACCCATCAACCCCAAAGGTGATGGGTTTTTCACGGTTACGAGGGTTGCTGCATTTTTGCACCCTTCTTTCGTAGCCGGTAGAGAGCCTCTGTAAGCACAGCGATATCCCGTTTTTGAATAAACAGCCCTTGATAATTTTCGTGCCGCTTATCCGATATAATCCTTAGCGCCTCTTCAATTAGAAGCCAAGCAACCGTTACATTTTCCGATATTTCCTCGTCTGTTAAATGCAGTTCTCCTTTTTCTCCTATAACTTTCGCTATATAGTAACTGCGCTTTTGTGTGAAATCATTTTCGGCGCGGTTTTCAAATACCGTGCCGAGTTCGCCGACAATTTCGCACTCGCAACCCGTTTCTTCCCAAACCTCGCGTTTTACCGCTTCGCGCAAATTTTCCCCAGGTTCAATACCGCCGCCGGGCAGTGTGTGCAAATCGTACTTACCCATATATGAAATCGCGATTTTTCCGTCCGCGTCGAATAATACCGCGTTAACGGCTATACGCGGCTTTGCGGCGGATAGCGCGTGCGAGCCGGTAATATCCTTATCGGTAATTGAAAGAAGGTGTTTCATGGTTGCTCACCCTGTTTTTTTATGATATAACATATGGTATCATAGAGCGGAGAATATTTCAAGAAATTATCCATAAACTTGACATTTTGGCGCGTATGAGAAATAATAAAAACATAGAGAAAAAGGATGATGAACTAATGCAAATAGATATACTAATCGACAAGTTTACACCGTGTTTAGAGGACGCGGACGGCAATATTTATAAAACCGTGTTCTCTCTTGCAAAGAAAGACGACTTAGCAGAGCTTACGGAAAAAGGATGGCTTTTTGATTGGAATCACGAAGATTTGCGGTATACGAACATTTATAAACTGCTAATTGATGGTGACGATACAATTCAGGGCTTAATTTCAGCAGAGGTTGGGCGTGGTGCGGTATGGGCACATTTAGCAGAAAGTGCGCCGCATAACCGTATTGAAAAAAAATACTTCGGGGTGGGTGGTCATCTTTTTGCAATAGCCGCAAAATTATCTTTGGCAAATGGTTTCGGCGGATATCTTTACTTTAACACAAAAAGCATCGAACTTGTGAATTATTATGCTGACAAATTCGGTGCAGTTAGAGTACCTACCCGTTTTCACGAATACAGAATGGAAATTACGGAGGAAAACGCACAAAAGCTTATTGAAATTTACACAGCGGAGGGCGATTTATATGTTAAGTGAAACAGAAAGAAGAGCGGATATTGAGCTTGATGAACTTGCGGAAAAGGCGGGGGGTTATTTTAAATTTTGCAGACCGCTCACAATTGAGTTCGACTACCCGGAAATGACTGAGTATTGCCGTAAAAAAGGTATCAGCAAAATGGATTTATCACAGGAGGAACTAAAACTTTTCGAATTAAACCCACCATTAGTATATGGCTGATAAAAACGCCATCCTAAGCGAAAACTCCTTTGCGCAAACCAAAATCCGAGCCGCGCAGAATGGCAGATTATAATTACCATACTTGCTGCATGGAATTAAATACAATTAAAACGCGGAAACCTAAAAAGTAACGCAGTAACGCGATTGGCGGTGGCGCAGATGGCGGATTCAGCGAAGCCAAGCGAAAAAAGCAAGTACAATCTATTCCAAAATACCGGGTTCATGGTTAAACTGGCGTGGGGGCATAAAAAAAGCGTCCTGTTTTTTTGCGTTGGAGCGGCTGCTCTCGCGGTTGTAACAAATGTAATAGGGCTGTTTATTTCGCCCATAATATTGGGGGAAATTGAATCTTCTCTTCCTTTAAGCCGGCTTATTACAACAATTATACTTTTTGTTGTGTCATTAATGGTTGTGTACGCGGCGCAGGCTTACTTGGCAACCGTTTCGCGAAGCAACAACATTCATTTAATGGCTTTGCTGCTTGCGAAAATTCAAGAGAAATTTATGAAAACATCATATCCGAATACCGAAGAGCAGGCTTTCCTTAAAAAAGTTGATAAAGCTAAAACGTCCGTTATCAGTAACGACAACTGACAGCTCAAACACACACAGCCTTTACTCGCAAATTAAGCAAAACCGGACATGGGGCGGTTGGGGGCTTCTTAAAATATTATTAAGCTTCGAGCAATTTACAAAATCTTTAGTAACAATCGCCGGAGCCGCGTTCATGACATTTCCTTTAGTTATACATAATGTTCCCGAAGAAAGCGGCAATCTTTCATATTTAAATAATCCGTTCGTTATTATTTTATGCGTAACTGCGATGCTTACGGTTTCGTTTATAGCTCCGGTATGTAACAACAAAGCAAGCTCATATTGGGCAAAATTCGCGGACGAGATACAGTTTATCAACCGGTTTTTCGGCTACTACTGGAGTATCGGATACGACCGCAGCCGAGCGCCGGACAGCAGAATTTACCGTCAGGATGTAATTTGCACAAATAATATAATAAGCGGAATAAGCAAAACCAGCCCTTTAACTACAAAGATAAACAAGTATACAAGAGGCGCTATGGGCGGTTTCAGTGCGTTAGCGGGCAGCGCCTCACAGGTTTTTACAGGGCTTGTATACATTTTTGTGTGCGTTAAGGCGTGGGCGGGCGCGTTTGGAATTGGGGCAGTTACTCAATACATCGGTTCAACAACAATTCTATCAAGCGGCGTATTTTGGGTGTAGATAAAAATATAATGTAAGTCGGCAAAAGCAACTAATCTACGACTTCATGATAGGCGAAACAATTCGAAATATTGTACAAATTAGTGAATTTTCTTAATAAAACTGAGCACTAAATGTGAAACCTTTTGTGAATATTTACGTGCTACATGCTTTATATATCTACACCCAAGATGTACACTGTCTTTAAGCCAGTCTTTTCGCGTAGCCTCGAAATAAGGGCGGTCATAACCTACTACCAATATCCAATTTTCCATATAATAATCCGCCCCTCCTTCAAAGTCGGATTCAGCCCAAAGACTACACTATTCTATTGTTGTGTCACTTCGGGCCGAATCGGCCCGAAGTGACTTCACCCTCACTACCGAATTACTGACATAGAACTCAACGCCATAATGTATGAATGACTGTAAAAATCGCGGCTTCATCTTGCTCACATTTTGCGTAGTCAATAATATTACCTTTTTCGTATTCTGCAAAAGATTCCAACTTTCCTAATATCATATCTGGAATGATTACTTTATTACAACTGGGGGCATTGACAGGCGGGAACATTCACAGCCTTTTTCGTCATGCCATTATGTTTATAATCAAGGGCTATCAAAACATCGGACATACGCATTTTACATGGTTTGCATTTCATATAATTATCCTCTTTTCCCTTTACGATAGGCAATAACGGCTACTCGATATGAAAGGAATTGGATATACTCACGGCAAAAAACATTTTCCAAGACCGAGCCAATGTGGTAAAATAGGAAAAAATGCAGAAAGCCGGTGAATAGAAATGTCAGAAAAAAAAGTAATTGAAAGAGTAATAAAATTTTTAACCATGTTTATGCCGGTGACGCTGGCAACGAGAGTAGTTTGTGTAATAATGTTATCATCAGGTGTATCAAAAGAACGAACAGCTGAGTTAACAGGATTTTGCGACAAAACCGTAAGGAAGATACAAAAAAACCTTAATGAAGAAAATATGGACGATATCTTTGTAATTAATGGTGGCGGACGCAAGAGTAAAATTTCCGATGTTGAAAAGGAAATTATTGAAGAAATTGATAGTAATCAATATCACAGTCGTCAGCAAATAGCGGACATGATTCTTGAAAAATTCGGAATTAAATTGTGTGTTCGAGCAGTTGGCAACTTTCTAAAAAAAACGCCATTAAAAGACTAAAATGTGGGTCTATCCCGTCCAAGGCAAATCCAGAAATACAGCGCATTTTTTTTGAAGAAAAACTACAACCACTAATGGAAAAAGCTCAAGTAAACGAAGAGGTATTATTATTTGTAGATGCTTCACATTTTGTAATGGGCTGTGACTTTTTAGGTTATGCATATGGTAAAGTGCGTCATTTTGTTAGAACTCATTCCGGCCGCAAAAGATATAATGTTTTAGCAGCACTTAATTTCGCTACGAAAAAGCTAACGACAGTAACAAACGATACATATATTACAGCTACACAAGTCTGCGAGCTTTTAAGAAAATTAGCTGTAGAATATACTGGTACTATTATAAATTTGGTACTTGACAATGCAAGTTACCAAAAGTGTCAAGCTGTAAAAGATTTAGCCACTAAACTTAGAATAAATTTAATTTTTCTTCCATCACACAGTCCGAATCTTAACCTTATCGAACGTGCTTGGAAGTTTGTAAAAGTGAAATTGAGAACACAGTATTACAGTGATTTTAATTTATTTATAGAAAAAATTGATTCAGTTATTAACGCCTCAGACAAAGAATACAAACAAGATTTTGACAGGCTTATTTCAAATAAAGTTCAACTCTATGACAATTTTTCCACGGTTGCAGAGAACTCTTGTGCTTGTATTCCGCTACCATCTTCTCTTGCTGCTTAGACGCGGAAAATGTTTTGTGCCGCGAGTATAACACAGCTTGCGAGTATGCAACAGACAGTTAAAATTATTTCATTTGACAGCACAAACTCAATAATGCCGGATAACCCGTCCACCAATGCCAGCGACAAAACCAACCCCATAACTAACGCAAAAGGTATAAAAATCCACACTCTCGCTTTGATATAACCCATCTTAAAGAAAATAGGCATTTACACTCCAAAAATAGCTGAAAAGATTAAAAACGACACGCCAAAGCTGAAAAGAACATCATGTAATGTAAAAGTATTGCCCCTAACCCGACTTTCGAGTAAATCAGGCAAACCCCCTGTAAAACCAAGGTTCATAAAACCGTTAGGTCACTACTTTCTATTTAAAAGATGAAACAATAGGTTTAGTAACATCCATAATGTCAA
>JAISVZ010000081.1 GCA_031271295.1 Clostridiales bacterium
GAAATATAATTTGCAGCGAACTAATTTTAACACATTTAAAGATGCAAAACAATTCCAACTAATTTATAACTTCTTATTGACAAATCCACCCACACGGCGTAGAATTTAACCTACATACAGGAGGTGAAAGGAGCATAAACGTGACAACCAAGAACGTATCGGACGCGGAACTTGAAATTATGCGTATAATATGGAACAAAAACGGGCGTGTGTATCTGTCGGATTTAATGGAGGTTCTAAGCGAAATGGGCAATAAGTGGAAAACCAACACGGTTTTAACGTTCCTTTCGCGCCTGGCGGAGAAAAAAATGCTGAAGGTTGAAAAAAAGGGGCGCATAAATAAATACATTGCGCTGCTTTCGGAGGAAAAATATACTCAAACGCTTACTCAATCATTTTTGGGGAAATTTTTCGGCGGGGACGCGAAAAACTTAGTGGCGGCTCTTCTGCGTCAGGACTGCTTAAGCGGGGAGGATATTGCCGAGCTTCAGGAATTTTGGAAGGAAAACGGTGATAAACGTGAATGAGGTTTTAAAAATATTCTTATCGCTTTCATTTTCCGGCGCTTTGGCGGCAGCGCTTTTGTTCGCGGTTAAGCCGCTGTATAAAAAACGGCTGAGTAAAACCTGGCAGTATTATATATGGGTTGTGGTTTTGCTTAGGATGGTTCTGCCGTTTGCCCCTCCTGTTAACCTTATAGGCTTATACACTTCTTCGCAAAATTTCAGCGGCTTATCACAGCGTTTTGGCTTGGCGCGGTACTTAAGGCAGTATACAAGCTCATATATTATCAGCACAAACGGTTTGTCCGGTGCGGAGCAGGGTAACGGCGCGGGCTTATCCGGCGGTTATAATGTAATTGTAACTCCCGGCTCGCAAACCGCTTCGGAAAATTCGGGCATTATTGCAAACGGAGCATTCAAAATTAACAACATCGAAGGTGAAAATCCGCTTACTTCAACATACACTTCAATGCAAATTCTTTGCTGCTTTATCCCCCTCACCTCGCTATTTCTTCTGCTCTCAAAAATTGTACGCTACAGAATTTACACAAAACACATCCTCTCCGGCGCAAAGGAATTAATTGATACGCAAACGCTTGAAGTTTACGCTGATGTTTGCGCAAATTTGGGAATTAAAAACCCTCTGCCGGTATTACTATGCAAACACGCGGATACGCCCATGCTTATAGGAATTTTTAAGCCGCGCATCGTTTTGCCCCATTGCTGCTTAAAGCCAAACCACTTACAAATGATATTCTGCCACGAACTAACCCACTACAAACGAAACGACATTTTGTTTAAATGGCTTGTGCAGATAATAGTTTGTATGCATTGGTTCAATCCCGTTTCTTATATTATCCTTTGGGAAATTGCCAAAAACTGCGAACTTTCCTGCGACGAGGCGGTATTGTCGCGGCTTTCTTCAAATGAAAAAATTCTTTACGGCGACGCGATTGTGGCGCAAATAAGCGCTAAGGTATACAAAAAAACTGCTTTTTCCGCCGCAATGAGCAGGGACGGAAAAGTAATTAAAGAAAGGCTGGTATTTATTAAGCAGTATTCGCGAACACCCGTTATATTCGCAAAGCTTGCTTCATTTGTGTTGTCCGCGGCGGTAATTACGGGCGCTTTTTTTGCCGGAGTTTATGCCGAAACCGGCGCTTCGCGGGAGGCGGAAAATAGCCTAACCGCAACGCTTTACGCCGGATACGAAAATTCCGGAGATAAAACCATAAACGTTTGGAGCTACGCTTCGGAAATGGAGGAGATTGCAAACCGGTTTAAGGAAATGAACCCAAACAGCGAATATAAGGTGGATGTAACCGTAATACCGTTTTCTATAGAAACTAACTATGAAAAGGAATTGGAAACCGCGCTGGCGGCGGGCGGCAGCAACGCACCGGACATATACACCGCGGAAGCCCAAACGGTTTATAACCATGTAAATGTTAGCGGGTACGCCGCTTCTTATGAAAACCTCGGCATAAATACGAACTATCTTTTAAAAGAATCGGGCACAGCAAAATATGCCGCCGATATTGGCACCAACAAAAACGGCGAGCTTGTTGCGCTGCCGTATGAGTCTACCGGCGGAGTTTTTGTATACAACCGAAGCATAGCCGAAGATGTTTGGGGAACGGATAACCCGAAAGTTATTGCCGCCATAATTGGCCCCGGCTGGGATAAATTTTTAGAAGCGGCGAATAGCCTTAAGGCAAAGGGTTATTCAATAGTATCCGGCTTGAGCGACGTTTGGGTATCCGCCGGGCAAAGCGCCGAAAAGCCGTGGATTTATAACGGAGAGCTTTATATAGACCCAAAACGTGCGGAATTCTTAGAAGTCGCGAAAAAACTAAAAGACGGAGGTTTTACCAACGATACGCTCTCGTGGACGGACGAATGGTTTATTGATATGAGAGGGGAAGGCAAAAGCCCGGTTTTTGGCTTTTTCGGTCCTCAGTGGTTTATTGATTACACTTTGGAGCCAAACTGCTATATACTTCATGGGGATTGGCTTGCATGCGAACCTACCGCACCGTTTTGGCTGGGCGGCTCATGGGTTTTTGCAAACAAAAACACAAATGAAACGGCAGGCGTAAAAAACTTTCTTGAATGGCTTTTGTTTGATACAACGGAAACGGGGTTTCAGCGAATCATCGCCAATGAAAGAATAGATAAGTACACCCCTTCAAAGCTTGCGCCAATTTCGCTTACGGTTATGGAAAATACCCACGCAACCCGGTTTGTACTCGGTGGGCAAAATCTATATGATGAGCTGCTTCCGGCAACACAGAAGGTAAGCGCAAGCAGTTTCGGAGCGTATGATGAGGAGATTGAAAGCATTTGGTTTAGGGAAATGTATCTTTACACGGAAGGTAAAAGTTATGATAAAGTATTGGAGGATTTTAAAAAGGAAGCTCAGGAAATAGTAGATGCGGCGCAGAAAAGTTAGGAAGGAAAACAAGCGTCAAAATTTTAGGGAAAAAGCATTAGTAATGGAGGGAACATTAATAATGAAGGGATTTTTAATTTTAGCGTCTGTCCTTATCCTATTTTCATCTTGCCAACACAAAAACGCCGAGGACGAAACGTATCCGAGTAAGGCACAGGTGGATGAGGCGTTTTCAATTATCGGCGAAAACCTTACAGGGGAAATAACGGTAAGCTGTTTCGACGAGGAGGCGCACAGTAAGTTTTTGCGGGAAGCGGCGGCTATTTTCGAACAAAACAACCCCGGCACTAAAATTAACATTGAAACGTTCTCCTCTCCTGCGGAAAGAACGTACACGGAAACCGAAGACGGAAACTTGATAATACGAAAGATTAGCAGCGACGAAGGCAAAGCGGATTATATAAGCCGCGTAACCACCGAATTAATGGGCGGCAAAGGTGCGGATATTTACGCAATGGATGTTCTGCCGTATTACAAATTTGCCGAGGGCAGCGTTTTAACGGATTTAAACGCGTTTATCGAAGCGGATTCAAATTTTAACCTTTCGGATTATAAATCCAATATTTTTACCGGCTTAAGCTATTTGGGAGGGCAGTATATGCTGCCGGCGGATTTTTATTTCAGATTAATCGCGTTTAACGGCGAAAAAGTGGGGGAAAGGGAGGCGGCAAAACTTAGGGAAAACGGCGCGTTTACTTATTGGGAAATGACGGATTTGGTAAAGGAAGCTTTCCTTGCGGACAAGGACGGCTCCAAAATAATGGAGATTTCATTTACAGACGATATAACCGAACTTCTTTTTGGGTACGTTCTGGCACTGGAAGAGGATAAATTTGTGGACAGAACAGCTAAAACCGCAAATTTTACGGACGGCAAATTTGAGGATTTCCTAACAAAATTCAAAACCCAAGCGGATAATAATTACTTTAAACCGGCGCTTACGGAAGGAGAAGGAAATATAATAACAAACTTCGATAACCCTGTTAAAAACACAGGCTATTATTTCCGGAGTTTAGTTTCTGTTCAATTAAAGGATTTCTTTTTGGGAGAAGCATTGGAGACAAAACCGAATTTTCCGGTTGCGGGCGAAAACGATAAACTGCTTGGGCTTATGACAAATGATTTAGGGCAGGCGGCGTATTCGTACCGTAAGGCATACGCAATAAATACCTATTCAAACAACAAAAAGTTGGCGTGGGAACTTTTAAAATTTTTAGTATCGGAGGAAATGCAAACCTCTATAAACCTTGTGGGGCTTCCGGTTAATAGCAAAGCATTTGAAAAGGTATCGAAACTGTTCATAACGGAGAACCCGAACTATTCGCAGGCGGATGAAGAAGGCAATTTTACAATAACGGGTTATTATAACCTTGGCAGCCAAGAATTAAGGCAGAAGCTACACCGCGATTACCTGAATTTTTTGCGGGATGCCGAAGATAAACTTTCCATAGGAATAACCGGCGATACCGAAATTACCGAAATGATTAAAACCGAAAGTTTTGAGTTTTTCGGCGGATTAAAAACGGCGCGGAGCGCCGCCGAAGCGCTGCAAAGTTCGGTAAGCATGTATTTGAGCGAGTAAAAATTAGCGGCAGTTAAGCGAGCTGGAGTTACTGTTTACTGTTTATATTCTTGGCGTAGAAGCTGGTTAAATAATTTCTATAGTTTTGAAAAATAAGCTGACATAACTTAATTTCCGCATATAGCAATTTGGATGTATGCCGCAGAGAACTAAACACTAATAATTGCCCGCACTTTTGCGCCAAATTCAGCAGGGGGGTTGTAGAGGGGCTTCGGCATGTTCTTTGCAGGCGGCAGGGCGAGTGCGGAATTTGTACGTTGCCGAATATTGTGGCGGTGTAAAATGCCGAACGAGGCAAACACATAGCGGCATAAATGTGCCGTACACAGCAAAGGCATAGCAGCGCAATAACGAAAACAAATATTAAACGCATCAAAACGTTCGACCCGAATAAATGATGACAAAAAAATGTCATCATTCATATTCATTTATGACATGAACAATTTGGTCTGTGAGAACTAATTACGCTACATAACTTCGGCTTGCGGGAACTAATTACGCTGTATAATCTCAGCTTACGGGAACTAATTACGCCATATAATCTCAGCTTGCGGGAACTAATTGCGCTATATAACCTTGCTTGATTAACCCAAGCGAAAAAAACTGCTGCGCAAATTCGTTGGTAAATAATGACGCGTTCGCTAATTCTGCACTGCTTCAAATAGCGAATACGCGGGTATCTACAATATGTATATTCATGGGCTTTGCGCACACACCTTGCTTTCAGCAAAGAATATGCCGGATTTTGCGCACACACCCAGCCGCCTGCAATGAACGCACTGTACTTTCCGCACACACCCTGCCGCCCGCAATGAACGCACTGTACTTTGCGAACACACTCTGCCGCTTGCAAAGAACGCACTGTACTTTCCGCACACACCCTGCCGCCTGCAAAGAACGCGCTGTACTTTCCGCACACACCCTGCTTCCTGCAAAGAACATGCCGGCGGGGCTTCGGCGTAAATTATATTGCGTAGCATGATTGTGCCACGCGGCGGGGAAACAATTTTCGCCGTCAAAAAAATAATCTCTGCGATACACTAATGGCGAAAATTGGTTCACCAGAGCAGCGAGAAGAATATTTTTGAGCGCACCGCAAAAATAGAACTCTCTACTACCTTGGTGCGCTCAAAAATGTTCTGAAGCGTCAGGTGGCACATTGCTGTGCGATATAATTTGCGCCGAAGCCCCTCTACAACCCACCCCCTTGCCGGATAGCCAACAAAGTACAGGTAGTTTTCAACGTTTACTTCTCCACAGCGAACAGCTAAATTGCTGCTTACGGAAAATGAATAGACAGCTTATTATTCAAAGATGCCGCAACACTATTCATTTTCAGCAGAGTTGTGAACAGCAACAAACTAATCAAAGCGCAGGTTATTTGCCTAAAAAACTGCTTGACATTTATTTAAGACATTTGTATTATATGTTTAAGTCACATGTCTTAAATGAAACCGCAAAAAAGCAAGTAAGCTCTCAGCTTACAAGGAGGCGCATTATGGAAAACATGAAAAAACTGCCGGACGCGGAGTTTGACATTATGAAAGTGGTGTGGGCGAACGAACCGCCAATTACCACATCGGAAATTATGAAGCATTTGGGCGGCGATAAGAAGTGGAAAATACAAACCGTTGTTACCCTAATGCTCAGGTTGGCGGAACGCGGGTTTTTGCGTTCCGAAAAAAACGGCAAAGAACGCGAGTATTTTCCCTTGGTAAGCAAGGAAGATTACCTGAGGTTTGAAACGGGGAATTTTTTGAAGCACTTTCACAATAATTCGTTTTTTAATTTAGTGTTTAACCGCGTAAATTCGACAATTTATCATGTATTTGTGAGCCTTTAACTTCGCGTTTTTTCCATATAAAAGGTTTTGCGGATTTGTTATATGCGCTAATATACTTTGCGATGGCTTCTGAAAGCTGCGCCGTGCTATCAAAACTTGCTCCACGCAA
>JAISVZ010000068.1 GCA_031271295.1 Clostridiales bacterium
TCCTACTGCGTACTGATTACGGATTCGCGCTCCAAGGTTACAAAAAAGCGCATGGAGGCAATAAAATCCACGCAAAACGGGTTTACGCTCTCCAAATTGGATTTGGAAATTCGCGGCCCTGGGGATTTTTTCGGCACCGCGCAGCGCGGCTTTCCGGAAATGAAAATAACCAATTTGTACAGGGATATGGATGTTTTGAAAAATGTACAAGGGGAAATTGAGCAAATGAACGCGGATGAGATGAAAAGGGCGTTATTGATGCTAAAGCCCGCGAAGGTGAGCGAAATTGCTGTGTTGTAATTTTGAGGAGCTTTGTGCGCGGGGCGTGTTTGTTATAGACGCCGCGGGGCTTGACGGTAATTTTTTGGCATTATTTATGTAAACGTGGTATGATGGGTTTGCCGCTTGAAGGACCTTTTCCTTGGGCAAAGATTTTAGGACTCGTGACAGACAAATTTGGAATTGCTTGGGCTTTGTATTTTAATGATAGGAGCGTTTTTTATGGAATGTGTTAGGCATATTGTTGATAGTGAAATGTTGTCTTGGCTTCACTTGCCGCAAACAATGCGCAATCAAAAAGTGGAAATTATCATTATTCCTGCCGAGAAAAAAGAAAATGAAAAAAACATAAAGGAAGGGAATGCATTTGGGATTCTGCATAAGCACGCAAACCCGGAGCTGATTCCACGTGAAAAAGAAGCGTGGGGAATGGCGGTGATTGAAAAACATGCTGACCGTTGACGCGAATGTTATATTGCGGTATATGTTAAATGATCATCCTATGATGAGTGAAGCAGTACGTGAAAGGCTGGCACGGGAATCTTTTCTGATAAAACCGGAAGTATTAGCCGAAGTTATTTATGTTTTGGGAAAAGTATATAAATTAAGCAAAGAGGAAGTTGCAAATTCGATTTCTGAGTTGCTTAACACAGCGAATGTATATATGGAGTTTGAGGATATCGTTCGTTGCGCTGTTAAAACATATAAATCTTACTCGTTGGATTTTGTGGACTGTATGCTTTACGCGTATGAAACGGTTAATAGGGAGAAAATTTTTACTTTTGATAAGTCTCTATTAAAAATATTGGGTAAATTAAAATGAGACGGATGCAAAATTTAAGTTGCCATAGAGGATATATTGCTTAGGGTTTGCTCGTTTAGTTTGTTATTGGTTCGTCATTGAAAGATGACGCAAGCCAATAAAATTAATATACTGCGAGGGTAACATATGAGTTATTTAGTGTAATTTGAAAAAGCGTCATTGGAATGAGACTGCCAAGGGAATGCGCTCAAAATCATTTTTGGCGGTTGACGGTGACGGGAGCGGTATGAAGGTGGTGCGCGAATATGAATTTATCAAAGTCCATTGACTTTTTGCTTGAAAATGCCGGGCCGGTTATTAAGTATCGGCTGCGAAAGGAAATACTTTCTAACCTGTCAAAAACGGAAGAAGAAAATTTCCTGGAGCAAATTTACCTGACGCCGCATTTTAAACTCGTTCAAAGTTACGCGAAGCCGAGCGGGTATATCGGCAGCGGTATGCACAGTTGGGATAACTGGCGGGGCGTTACGCTGCACGAAACATACTTGCAAGACGGCGAAGCGGCGGCGCGGCTACTGTCGTATTACGCCATTCCCAAAGAACATCCGCTTGTTAAAAACTTTATTGGCGCGATGCGCTGCGAAAGCATATTAAAAGAAGAATTTTCCTACATACCGCCCGAAATTAACCGCTTTGAAACACGGTATACCGGTTTGAACAGCGGGTCTTGCCTGATGACGCTTATTTACGCGATGCAAGCCATGCTCGGTTACGGCGACGACGGATACGTTAAACCGTTCCAAGATATCTCTCTTGAAGCCTTCAGGAGCATATTGCCTCTTTCGTCGTTTCTTGACATAGCAAAAACGCGCGTAAGCAAAGCGAAGTACAATTATCCCTATATAGAAGCCGATACCTATTTCCCCGGTCAATACCACTTGGAAACACTGGCGTATACAAGCTCGTGGCGAACGCCTGAAAATATTAAAATGATGGCGGACGCATTGAATCATTACAATGAAATTTCGCGGGAAGCAAATTTGATACACGTCAAAATCGGGAACCGCTACTATGCACCGTTTCCGCTAAATATTCACAACAGCCCAATTAGAGCGTTTCGTGCGGACTTGATAGATTCGATAACATACCGCCGTTTGCTTACGGAAATAGCCATGCTTGGCGCAGGGGAGGGCGTCGGCGTTCTGCGTGAATCCGCCCGGAACATTGAGGACGCAATTGGCAGTGACGGTATTCTGCGGATGAGGCTGGATTTGCCGCACAACAAACGGTACTCGCCTAAGAGCATAGAATATCCAACTCCGTATGTTGATGTGCGGATTGAATTGGATTATAAACGAAGATACGCGTTTGAGTGCGATTTAACTTTTTGGGCGGTGCAATTCCTATATCTTTGCGGAAGAAACGGTGTTTAGATTTTTATGCGGATAAGCCGCTTTACGGCGAAATTTCCGAGCAATTCGGCAATATCGCAAGCTTAATTTACGAAAAAATATACGGCATTCTTGGAGGTTTTGAGCGTAGCGCAGCGAGAACTCAAAAACTTATCTTAGGAGGCAGAATAATGACAATTAATGAGATGTTGGCAGATAAGAAATTCAATTTTCTCAGCGAAGATGAAAAACGCTTCATTGTTTCATTTGATAACGGAATGACAAATATCGGCTATACCAATGACGGCATACAAAACTATGTTGTTTTCGGAAAATATAAGATAGAATATTATAAAACCGGGATGAAAACAAAAAAAGTTGTTGCAAGAGTATATA
>JAISVZ010000073.1 GCA_031271295.1 Clostridiales bacterium
CTTTCCATTATTTTGTCGTAAAAACAGTATACCACGGCGGAAGCCATGCCGCAACCAATTTGTGTGAAGGGTATAGCCACGGCGGTAGACAAGCAGAGCCGCATGAGATAGGATGACGCCGCGGGGCAGTAGGGGCGTCTATTTTCGCTTCACGGGCAGCACCCGCTTTTCGTACTTCTCTGGGTCGAAGTAGAAGTAGGACAACCGCCCGTCCATAGAAAGCCGCTATCTTATAGGATTTTAGACCTATGTGATAGCGGCTTTGTCGCTTGTTTGTTGCTAGAATCTGCAAAACGATAGCGCAAGAAAACAGACGATAATTGGAAATAGGACTTGACTTTGCGTTTTCTGTCTGCTATAATGATGGTATATATTCCAGCGAAGGGGGGCGTACACAATGGCGATTGAGCAGTATACTGAAAATCTAACGCTTCGTGAGATGAAATGTGTGCTCGGAGATAATGAATGGGGGTTCGTGTTTCCACAAGGCGACGTTGCCGATGCTGAAAAAATACTGACCCTACTAAAAAAAGCAGGAGGGAAACCCGCACAACGCGCCCTTGATGATTTTTCCACTGGTGGAAATGGTAAAGCAAAACCCGAATTTATCATTACATTTAATGACGATGTTCATACTATTATCGTTGTCGAATGCAAAAACTCTGTAAAAAAACACCGTTCAACAAATCTCGATTGTCCAAATGGGTTTGCGGTAGACGGTGTTCTTTATTATGCGAAATTTCTAAAAGATAACTTTAATGTTATTGCTGTTGCTGTGAGTGGAACAAAAACCACTGAAATTAAAGTTGACGCATTCTATTGGGGAAAGGGGCAAACCGTTTATGATGCGGACTTGCTCAAAAAAGCAAAAGACATCATTTTAGAGCCGAAAAACTATGTTAAACTTGTCAAAGGCGAAAAATTGCAGAAAGGTTATTCCCTTGATGAAATACGCGAAACAGCTATTGAAATGCACGATTATTTACGAGAAATAGCCGTCAGAGAGGAACACAAACCTATATTTATTGCAGGTGTTCTTATTGCGCTTAACAATAACGATTTTTCTAAAAGTTACACGCATTTGCCGTCATATAATGCCGTTATGTCCGCTATTCAAACGGCGATTGAAAATGAATTGAGAAAGGGCGGCATTAGGAATGATAGAACAGCATACATTAAGCAGATTTTCAAGATGCTACAAGATAATTCCAAGTTCTCAGCAATTCCGTTAATCCAAAAAAAATCTATTATCTGGTATGTTGAACAACTTGAAATAAAAATAAAGCCGATGATGGATTATGCCGACAGCACACTTGACGCGCTCGGCGTATTTTATCACGAATTTATTAAATACTCCGGCGGAGACGGTTCCGGGCTTGGTATCGTCTTAACGCCACAACACTTAACGGAATTTATGACTGAATTGGCGGGGATAAATAAAAACAGTAAGGTTGTCGATATTTGTTGCGGCTCTGGTGGATTTTTGGTTACGGCTATGTCAAAAATGTTCAAGAACGCAAACCCAAAAGAAGTTGAAACGATTCGCACAAAGAGTTTATACGGGGTGGAACAGGACGACGGACTATATACACTCGCTATCGCCAACATGATTATCCGGCAGGATGGGAAATCAAACATTATAAAGGGTGATTGTTTTAACGCTAGAATTGCAGAAGAATTGAAAGCCCTTAATATCAATATTGGATTGATTAACCCGCCATACTCGCTTAAAGGAGGAAAGCTTGAATTAGAGTTTGTTGAGCAACTGTTATCGATTTTAACTGTGGGCGGTATTGGTGTTGTTGTCGTACCTATGTCCTGCGCTATTGGTACAAAGTTTAAAGAAGTGCGTGAAAGACTCTTTAAGAAGCATACACTTAAAGCAGTTTTCAGTATGCCGGACGATATTTTTTACCCAACGGGGACTAATCCTTGTGTTATGGTATGGCAAGCTCACGCTCCGCATGATAGCAAAAAGGAAACATATTTTGGTTATTGCAAAGATGACGGACATGTAAAACGAAAGAAGTTGGGGCGTATTGACTACTACGGGCGATGGCCTGATATTCTCGCTAAATGGTTAGAATTGTATCACAACCGTGCTGTGGTTGACGGTCTTTCTGCCCGCGCTCGTGTTAAAGACAGTGACGAATGGTTATGTGAAGCGTATATGAAAACGGATTATGGCACCTTGACCCAAGAAGATTTCCAAAAGACGGTAAACGACTATTTAGCATACCTTATAGAGGCGGGTGAAGTCAATGAAAGTTAAGGACCTGTTTACCCTCTGTCCAGGCAATAGTTTAGAATTAATGCACATAGGTGAAAGTAAAAGCACGGGTATTAACTTTGTTTCGCGTACTGCCCAAAACAACGGAGTTGTCGCGGAAGTTGAGCTACAAGAGAGTATAGAGCCTTTTTCAGCAGGCTATATTTCCGTTGCCTTGGGCGGCAGTGTTCTTTCCGCATTTGTGCAATTGAAGCCATTCTATACGGCTTTCCATATTATGATTCTAAAACCTAATAAAGAATTGACGCTTGCTGAAAAGCTGTATTATTGTATGTGCATACAGTCTAATGCGTATCGATACAGCTACGGTCGGCAAGCCAATAAAACACTAAGAGATATTGAGTTGCCGGACACTATCCCAGAATGGGTAAACAACACACCGATTATTCCATACAAAACAAAGAATGCTGGTAGTGCATTGCCTTTAAGTGACGTTACAGACTGGGGGGAATTTACATTAGGAAAGTTATTCTCTTTTGTTAAGGGTAAACGCCTAACAAAAGAGAATATGTTAGACGGTAATACTAATTATTTAGGGGCTATCAGCGAAAACAACGGTGTGCGCCAATTGATAGATGCGCCCGCTATCCACAGATCGAATTGTATTACCGTAAATTATAATGGTAGCGTCGGGGAAGCATTTTATCAAGCAACGCCGTTTTGGGCTTCTGATGATGTAAATGTTTTGTACGCTAACGGTTGGACGCTTAACAAGTATAATGCCCTATTTATCATAACGGTAATAAAAGCTAATCGTTATAAATTCAGTTATGGGCGCAAGTGGACAATGGAAAAAATGAAAAAAAGCCTTATAAAATTGCCTGTAACCGCGAAGGGTTCGCCAGATTGGGACGTTATGGAGCAATATATAAAAACGTTACCATATAGTGACAGAATATAAAGTATAACAGTGTAAATAACAGGTCGCCTATACTCTCTGCGCGGCGAATACCCCTTATTTCCGCTCCCGCACGGTCACGCGGACCGTAGCGCCCGGCTGCTTGCCGATTTTCGCGCGGAGGTCCTTGCGGATTCCGAGGATATAGCAGACCGAGCCGTCCGCGTTCTTCACGCCCATGTTGACGAGACTGCCGTCATACGGCTCGCCGTCGAAGGTGGCGTGAACCTTGACGCGGCCTTTCCCGAACACAGCCCGCACGTCGTACGGGAAAGCCACATACGCGCCGTCTTGGTCGGGAACCTTTTGAATCACCGCGTCAAATTCGTAGAC
>JAISVZ010000176.1 GCA_031271295.1 Clostridiales bacterium
GCGCCGCCGCCGGTACGAATCCGCACGCCTTTGCGTGGTACACCGGAGACGGTGCGGATTACAACATGAAGCTTTCCGGTAAGAAAATTACCTCGTCCAACCCCGGCACAGGCTACACCTGCGGAGGAAACACGGAAATATTATGCGAAGATATGCTGTTGGTAATAAGTACGCCGATAAAATATCACGCGCCCGGCGAAAAACTGCCCAAGTCGCACCAACTTTTGCTTGAATTTGACGACGGTTCGCATATGAGCTGCACGGTGCAGATGTGGGGAGCAATGTTCTGCTTTCCGGCGGACAAAAACGGCCTGCCGGAGAGCTATTCCGTTAAAAAAAGCCCCACGCCTTACGAGGACGCTTTTGACGAAAAGTATTTTGACGGCTTAAGAAGCGGACTTAAACCAAGCCTAAGCGTAAAAGCGTTTCTTGCAACCGAACAGCGTATTCCCGGCTTCGGCAACGGCGTTTTGCACGATGTTTTGTGGAACGCTCATATGCACCCAAAACGGAAAATAGAAACGCTTAACGATAGTGATATGGAAACACTGTTTAAAAGCGTCAAAACCACGCTGGAGGATATGCGGCGCGGCGGCGGGCGCGATACCGAAAAGGATTTGTTCGGCAAGCCCGGAGGGTACCGCACGGTTTTATCAAACAAAACACTGATGTATCCGTGCCCTTTCTGCGGCGGAGGGCTAACGCGGGAAGCGTTTTTGGGCGGGAACATCTACTTTTGTACGCAGTGCCAAAAGTTATAAGTGGCGATTATTAAAGCGTTTACAGCGGGCAAGACGAGCAAATGTGTAACGTTTTACGCGCTGCTTGCGGAAAAAGAACGAGGAAGAGAAGTCGATAATAAGGGATAATTTTTTTCGCCTTGATTCACGAATGCGTCATGTAACAAAGATACACTTATAGCCGCCGCGATTCCGGGTTATAATAAACCTTAAGTTTCCCGCCGCAAAAAACCGGGCGGAGATCACATATACATTCGGAGGTTATTCGATGCTAAAGAAAAATTCGGTTTACGTTGGACTCATTTTATTTGTTTCTTTTCTCTCGGCTTGCGGCAGTGCCGCCCCGCCGCCCGCAACTGAAGTTATTACATCGCCGTCCGCAACTGAGAGTACTACCTCGCTGCCCGCAAATGGTGAAGCTGCCTCATCAACTATAACTGAAATATGGCCGTTGGCGGGCAGGAGCGTTTGCGCTTGGTTTAACGGCGACGAGCCGGAGTATTCAATGGGGCTAAATACCGACCCAACTACAATACGGGTAGGTAAAACTCCCAAGGGCAACGATGTTTTTTCATTTTTGTATTTACCTATGCGCGGCACGTTTCTGTTTAATGAAATTGAAAGTGTAAAGCTATACCTGAAAATTGTTGAGGGAGAAACTCCATCAACCTTGCGTATGGGGCTGTTGAATGATTTTTGGAGTAACGGCGTTACCGACCTTGCTGGAGCTAAAAAGTTAACAGAGCCGGTTAACACCGCCGCAATTACCGTTAATCAAGCGGAGGACGGATGGGTTTGCGTGGATATAACCGGCTATGCTACGGATTGGTTAAGCGGCGCGGCGCTGAATAACGGGTTGGTGATGCTTGGCGAAACGGACGGGGAACTAACGCAATTTGCTTCCGATTGGTATGAAGGAGTAGAAAACCCTCCGTACTTGGAAGTAACCGGCACCGTTGGCGAACGAGACTTGAGTTACGGAAAATTCGCGTATCTGCGCCATCCTGAGAATAAAAGCGACGACGCTTTAATTGCGGAAGAGGAAACGACAAACTGCCTTTCCTACGCTCTGCGCGATACCAACATAATAGGCGCGGACGAACTGGAGTTAGACTACAGCGCAATGACCGATATTTACAAAAAATCCGGCGAGGACGGCGTTGCGGCTTACTGCGCTAAAAAGATAATAGATTATGTGCAGCGCAATAAAGACGCACTGAAAATATCAAATTTCCGCCAAATAGAAAATTTCAATTCTGAAATTGACGCCGAAAAAGAATACCGCATAGCATTTCGTGTAGGCTGCAAGCTCTTTGAAGGCGAGAATATCTTAGACGATACGGACGGTTTTAACTATCATTTATGGGCACAGGTTAATACGGGGCAATGGGCGCAAAAGGTAATGTTCAGCCCAAGCGAAATTGTTCCCTGTACGCCTCCCGGAACTTCTCCCGAAAAGTATCCGTGGGATTCCACGTTGGACTGGGGAGAGGTAAAATCCTACGGCTTCCTTACCAGTAAAGCGGTTTATTTTGCGGTTACGAAAGATGCGGACGGCTTTACGCAGCATAAAGGGTGAGTTCGCGTTTTGCCCGCCGAGTACCGTATTCGGCAGGCAAAACTGCTTCCGGATAAAGGGGAGCCTTCCTGAACCCTTGCCGAATAGCCGCGAAAAAAGGCACTTGTAAAAATATGCATAAGCGCTTAAGATAGAAGAAAAAATATCCAGAATCGGAGGGAAAAATATGCACGGAATAAAAATCGGCAGCGTACCTTTTACACCGGAAGAAGCGGGTTATGAAAGTGAGTATTTAAACCGCCTTAACGAATTTATCTCGCGTATGATTGATGATAAGATAATTCAGGGCGCGTCGTATCATTTTATGCGTTTCGGAAAATTGTTCGCGAATAACGCGCTGGGCGCTTTGGATTACCGGGACGAAGCCAAAGCTCTTTTACCGGATTCCATTATGCGCGTGGCTTCAATAACGAAGGATTTTACTGCGGTTGCGATATTTCAGCTTGCGGAGCGCGGATACATTAATATCAACGACCCTGTCGCCATGCATTTGCCGGAATTTGATACTTCGGTGCATAAGGGCATTACGGTGTACAACCTGCTTACCCACACCTCCGGTTTACAGCCGGATTGGGGCGCGTTCGAAGAGCCGTATTATAACGACCTTATTAACCACATAGACACATTTGAGGGAAACTGGATAAAAGCTTCGCTTACAAAACCGCCGTTTTGCAAACCAAACACTCAGTGGGCGTACTCTACTATGGGGTTTGCGTATTTGGGGGAAATAATAAGCAGGATAAGCGGCAAAACCGCAGAGGATTTTATAACCGAAAATATCGCCGAACCTCTTGGAATGACAGATACTTTTTTTGAAGTACCGGAGGATAAGGCAGGCAGAGTAATTGTTAACACCGAATGGGCTCTGCCGCGAACCAAAGCGGAAAACGAGAAAAGAACGGCAAAACACCATGAAAAATTAGAGTACAAGGATTTTCATATTCCGGCAACCGGCGGCGGTATATATTCAAGCCTTAACGACTTAAACATTTTCAGCCAAATGATGCATTCCGGCGGGAAATTTAACGGAGTAAGAATAATCGGCAGAAAATCCGTGGAAAACCTTATCCATCCGCACTTAAACGGGCAAAACCTTCGCAATTACTGCTGGGGCGCGGACGAAGTTCACGACTGCGGTTTGGGCTTTGAGGTTATGAATTACAAGCCCTTTAACCAGATGTCGGTAGGAACATACGGGCACGAGGGCGCGGGCGTATCCTGGAGTTATGTGGACCCGAAAGAAAATTTTATCGCCTCAATGTTCCTTCCTTATTATAACGGCCAGTTTAACATAATACCAATTCATCGCACAAAATACGTTGTTTGGAGCGGGCTTTTGTAGAAATAATATACCAAAGTTCATGAACTGCCCTACCGAAGAAGGTTTGCCGGAGCGGTGAACTTTGCTAATTCGAAAAACGCAATTCTTCTATTTGGTCAAGAGTAAGCCCGGTATCTTCAATAATCTCGTTCATAGGTCTGTTACGCTTGAGAAGTTTTCGGGCAATTTCGATAGCTCTTTTATCGCCTCCACCACGTTCCGCATCCACCATTTTACTCTGGATGTCAACAGCAAACTTATATTCGCTGAGTAACCTCGCCCGCTCCCGTTCATCCTTACTTATGCTTAAAAGTACCTGCCCTGCCATTGCTATTCCCTCCTCAATTTTAATAATTTCGTTTACCAATTTCCGTTTGTCTTTATCAACCGTATACCTGAAAAATACCGCCCAACGCTCCAGAGCTGTCATATCCGAGGCGGATTTCTGTGCTGTTTGCTCTAACTTTGATAATTCTATGGTTATTATATGAGTTCTTCCGTTTAGGGATACGCCATGTTCTTCATCATAATACATAAAATTATGTACAAATATATTATCCTCATATATCGGTTCATTTACCAATAACGCAATTTGGTATGTGTGTTTCAAATCACTATAAGACTTATTCTTCCCGCGTATATCCTGACTTGTGAACAACTTGCCGGAGTAATATTCCGAGCGGACGGGCTCATACAAATCAGGATTAAGTGACATTTCAATGTTGCATAATTCACCGTTGCCGAATTTGCAAGTAATATCATAGCGTATCTGACGTTCATTAATATTATCCACAGGCGGTTCATTGGTCATCATGGACTGAACCGACAAATCCCGCTTCAATATAGCTGAAAGCAAGTATTCTAACGCGCCATGCGACTCCGGAGTGTCTCTGGTAAAAATCGCCTTAAATACGTTGTCCCAACATGGATTTATTATATCATCTTCGTAGTTAAAATATATCTTTTCCATTAATCAAACAACCCCCTTCTCGTTCGCAAACACATCAACCGCTGTTTAGTAACAGTATAACACATACCGGAGGTAATTTATACCCTAATTTATAATTGCGTCCGGCGAAATCTATTGTAAATTTTGCGGTTTTAATATAGTATACATACAGAAAACCAAGCATCATGAAGTAACCGAAGGAAAGGAAGAAAATTTACGTGATTTCAAAAAAATTAAAAGAAGAAATAAGCCGCCCGTCCGCCATCCGCGCGATGTTCGAAAAAGGCGCGCAGCTTAAAAAAGTTTACGGCGAGGACGGCGTGTTTGATTTTTCGCTGGGCAACCCAAACCTGCCGCCGCCGGAGAAGGTAAACCAAACTATAATTTCCTTATCGCGGGAGAACCGTCCGCTTATGCACGGCTACATGCAAAACGCCGGTTATGAGGACGTAAGGCAAAAAATAGCCGAAAAGTTAAACGAAAGTTCAAATACAAAATTTGAAAAAGGCGGCATAATAATTACAAGCGGCGCGGCGGCGGGGCTTAACGTTGTTTTTAAAGCAATACTCGACGAAGGGGACGAGGTTTTAACCGTAGCGCCGTTTTTTGTGGAATACAGAGCGTATGTTGGAAATTCCCAAGGCAAGCTTATTGCTGTAAACGCCCAGCCGGATACATTTTTGTTCAGCGCAGAAAAAATTGAACAGGCGATAACCGAAAAAACCAAGGCGATAATTTTAAATTCGCCTAACAACCCGTCGGGCGCTGTTTATTCGGATGCTCTGCTTAAAAACCTTGCCGATGTTTTAATAAAACACGAGGAAAAAACGGGGCGGGCAATATACGTTGTATCCGACGAGCCGTACAGGGAGCTTATTTACGACGATACGAAGCTTCCGGTTTTCGCGGATATTTTCAAAAACGCGATAACGGTTTATTCCTTCAGCAAATCGCTGTCCTTAGCAGGCGAGCGGATTGGTTATATCGCCGTATCCCCAAGTGCCGACGATTATTCGGCGTTAAACGACGCGCTTATTTTGTGCAACCGCACTTTGGGTTTTGTAAACGCCCCGGCGCTGTTTCAAAGGGTTATTGCCGAATGCCTTAACGAGACTGTGGATACCAAAAGCTATAAAAGCAAAAGGGATAAGCTGCATTCTCACATAACAAACCTCGGCTTTGAATGCTTTTTGCCCAAGGGCGCGTTCTATCTTTTTCCAAAATCGCCTATAGCGGACGATATTTCATTTTGTAACGATTACGCGGTAAAATACAACATACTTGCCGCTCCAGGCGCGGGTTTCGGTTTTCCGGGTTATTTCAGGCTTGCGTACTGCGTAAGCGATAAAACTATAGAACTTTCACTGCCTGCGTTTGAAAAGCTGGCAAGGGAATTTTTTAAATAAAGGATTGATTTAATGGATTTTTTGTCAAGCAGGGCAAAACTACTTACCCCGTACACTGCGGGCGAACAGCCCAAGGAAAAAAAATATATCAAACTAAATACAAATGAAAACCCGTATAACCCTTCGCCGAAAGTAGCGGAGGCAATATCTTTTGCGGCGCAGAACCTGCGGCTGTACCCGGACGCGGATTCGTCCGAGCTTTGCCGGGCAATAGCACAGGTTAACAATGTGCAAGAAGAATGCGTTTTTTGCGGAAACGGCAGCGACGAGGTGCTTTCGTTTGTTTTTTACGCTTTTTTCGGCGGAAGCGAACCTCTGCTTTTTCCGGATATTACATACAGCTTTTACCCGGTTTACTCAAAGTTTTATGATATCGCGTACGAAACTCTTCCGCTTAACGGGGATTTTGAAATTGACCCGTCGTTTTATTTGCGTCCCGCGTCCGGCGTAATTTTCCCCAACCCCAACGCGCCAACCTCCGTTTATTTTTCGTTGGAAAAAATTTGTGAAATAGCGGAATACCACAAAAATAAAGTGGTTGTAATAGACGAGGCGTATATAGCGTTCGGCGGCGAAAGCGCTGTTTCGTATATTAAAAAATACCCAAACCTGCTTATTGTGCGCACATTCAGTAAATCCCACGCTTTGGCGGGAATGCGCGTTGGCTATGCAATTGGTCAGCCGCATTTAATTGACGCGCTCAGAAGGGTAAAGGATTCGTTTAACTCCTACCCGGTGGATTGCGTTGCCGCCGCCGCCGCCCGCGCCGCTGTTTTAGATACCGCGTATTACAGCGATATAACGGCGCAAATAATTCAAAGCCGCGATTTTTTTGCGCAAGGGTTAAAAGAAGTCGGCTTTAGGGTTTTGCCTTCGGCGGCAAATTTTGTTTTTATATCGCACGCCGGCATACCGGCGCAGGCTTTATACGCAAAACTGCGGGAGAACGGAATTTTGGTGCGTTTTTTTAACAAACCAAGGATTGATAACTTTCTGCGTGTAACAATAGGCACGCGTGAGGATATGGAATATGTACTGCAAATTTTAAAAAACGGGAGGATGGTTTAATGAAAACATATTTGGTAACGGGGGGCGCGGGTTTTATCGGCGCGAATTTTGTACGCTTCATGCTGGGCAAGGAGGATTGCAAAATTGTAAATGTGGACGCGTTAACTTACGCCGGAAATTTGGACAACTTAACCGGTTTGCCGCAAGATAGGCATATTTTCGTTAAAGCCGATATCTGCGACAAAAATGTTATAGACGAGCTTTTTCAAAAGTACGATTTCGACAGGGTTATTCATTTTGCGGCGGAAAGCCATGTGGACAGAAGCATTGAGGACCCGGAGGTTTTTGTGCGCACAAATGTAATGGGCACTATGAACTTACTTAATACGGCGAAAAAATACTGGCAGGACGGCGACGGATACAAAAAGGACAAACGCTATTTGCAAGTTTCCACGGACGAGGTTTACGGCTCGCTTGGCGAAACGGGTTATTTTACCGAAAAAACGCCGATTACCCCGCACAGCCCGTATTCCGCAAGTAAAGCTGCGGCGGATTTTTTGGTTTTGTCCTATTACGATACGTTTAAAATGCCGGTAATTGTAACGCGGTGCAGCAACAATTACGGCCCGTATCAGTTTCCGGAAAAGTTGGTGCCGCTTATGATTAACAACGTGCTTAACTTAAAGCCGCTTCCGGTGTACGGCGACGGTAAAAACGTAAGGGATTGGCTGTATGTGGAAGACCACGTTAAGGCAATAGATATTGCCGCCGAAAACGGCAGGGACGGCGAAGTGTACAACATCGGCGGGCATAACGAAAAGTACAATATTGACATTGTAAAAATAATAATCGAAACGGTTGCGCAAATGCTGCCCGAAAGCGACGAACGCAAAAGCAAAATATCGAACGATCTTATTACATATGTTGCGGACAGGAAAGGGCACGACCTGCGCTACGCGATAGACCCTGAAAAAATATCGTCCGAACTTGGCTGGAAGCCGGAAACGAATTTTGAAACGGGAATTAAGAAAACGATAAAATGGTATTTGGAAAACACCGAATGGATTGAAAAAATTACAAGCGGCGAATATCAAAATTACTATTCAAAAATGTACGCAAACAGATAAATAAGCTGTAGGCGAAAAACATTTGCCAAAGCTTGGCGGTAAATTAAAACTACAATTTGGGGAGGTTTCAACAATGCATCTTCTTTTATGCGCGCCGATTTTTACAAATCACATGGTACTGCAAAGGAACAAGAATATTAACGTATGGGGTATGTGCCGCAACAACGCGCAAGTAAGCGTGTCTTTAGGAGATACGCAGGTATCGGTTGCTGCGAAAGACGGCGCGTTTCACGCCGTACTTCCGCCGCAAAACGCGGGCGGGCCGTATGAAATGACTGTATCGGACAATTTCGGGGGGAGCATTTCCTTTAAGGATGTAATGATTGGCGAGGTTTGGCTTGCCGGAGGGCAATCCAACATGGAGTGGGAGCTAAAGGACTGTACGGGAGGCTTGGCGGAAATTGAAAACGCCGAAAAAACCGCGAATGAAGCCGATATCCGTTTTTACTACACGAAGAAAAACGCGTACATAAACGAACGTTTTTTCCTTGACGAACGCGACAACTCATGGAGCACGTTAAATAACAAGGACGCCATGCGCGCATGGTCTGCGGTGGGGTACTTTTTCGCGAAGAAGCTTGCCGCCGAACTTGGCTGCGCGGTTGGTATTATAGGCTGCAATTGGGGCGGAACGTCGGCAAGCGCGTGGCTTAGCAGGCGTATGCTTGAAACCGATACAGACACCAAAACCTATGTTGACGAATACGACAACGCGATAAATACCAAATCCTTTGACGAATATCTTGCCGAGCGCGAGGAATATTTTAATTACCTTGCGGTTTGGGAGCCAAAAATAGGAGAGTTTTACGCGAAAAACCCTAAGGGCACTTGGAAGGAAGCGCAGGAATACGCCGGGGAAAGCAGATATCCCGAACCGCTTGGCCCGCTTTCGCCGTTTCGTCCTTACGGGCTTTACGAAACTATGCTTAAAAGATGCTGCCCGTATTCGTTGGCGGGGTTTATCTACTATCAGGGCGAAAGCGACGACCACAAGCCGAACGCGTACTATAAGCTTATGAAGAAGCTTATTGAACAGTGGAGAACGGATTGGAACGACGATACGCTTCCGTTTTTATTTGTGCAACTTACCTCTTTTGGCATTGAAGACGACACAGGTAACTGCCGCTGGCCTTTGATACGCGAAGCACAGGCAAGGGTTCACAAAACCACCGCGAACACCGGGCTTGCTGTAATTTTGGACTGCGGAGAATATGGGGATATCCACCCTAAGGATAAAAAAACCGTGGGGGATAGGCTGAGCTTGCAGGCGCTTTATCATGTATATAAAAAAATAGACGCGCCTGACTCGTACGGGCTGTTTTACAAAACCCATATCCGCGAAGGAAGCCGCGTAAAAATTTCTTTCGATTACTCCGCAAGCGGTTTTGAAGTAAAAGGCGGCGAAATAAAAGGCTTTGAGGTTGCGGGCGCGGATAAGGAGTTTTTTGCGGCTTCTGCGGAAATTTCCGGCGAAAATATAATTGTATACTCCGATAAAGTGAAAATACCGGAGTATGTGCGTTATTGCTGGGCTAATTACTGTGATGTAACCGTGTTTTCAAAGAAAACGGGTATACCGCTCGCGCCGTTTCGCGCGTAGCTTAAACGCAAAAGGAGCGATATAAATGAACCAAAATCTGCTAAAAAAAATTACGGACGTATTGCAAGAAAATATTAAAGGCAACACATTCGCGGGCGCAAACGTTTTAATTTGCCAAAACGGAGAAGAAGAGTTTTACTCACAAGCGGGCTTTGCGGATTTGGAAAACAACATTCCCATAAGCCGCGATACAATATTTCGCATATATTCAATGACAAAACCCATAACCGGCGCGGCGGTAATAAAACTTGCCCAAACCGGCGATATTGATTTGCAAGACCCTGTTTCGAAGTACATAAGCGGCTTTAAAAACCAGCAGGTAGTTACCGAAAGCGGGAGGGTAAGCGTTAACCGCGATGTTACGGTAATGGATTTGCTTGGAATGACATCGGGTTTGCCGTACCCGTACACGGGCAGACCCATAGATAAGGATATAAGCGAGGCTTATTTTGAGGCGGGAAAAAATAACGACGATACAATACGGTTTGCCGACAGGTTGGGAGAATGCGGCTTGGATTTTCAGCCGGGCGATATGTATTGCTACGGTACGTCCGCGGATATCGCGGGCGCGGTTGTTGAAGTTGTTACGGGAAAAAAATTCGGCGATTATTTGAAGGATGAGTTTTTTGCGCCGCTCGGCATGGATGATACCGGTTTTTACGTACCTGAAGAAAAGCAAAGAAGGCTTGCGCAAACATACATGAGAACGGACGGCGGGCTTAAGCTTTTTACCGGCGACCATTTGCTTGTAACAAACCGTTTAAAAACACCGCCCGTATTTGAATCCGGCGGGGCGGGTTTGGCTTCCACCGCGGACGACTATATGAAGTTTGCCAATATGCTTCAAAACGGCGGGGAATTAAACGGCAAACGGATAATGTCCAAAGCTGCGGTGAGTTTTTTTACAACACCGCAGCTTAACAAATATCAGCAAAAATCATTTAACTTAGGCTATAATTACGGCAGGTTTATGCGGCATTTGCAGGATACAGGGCAATCCCCTTATATGGCGTGTGCCGGTGAATACGGCTGGGACGGCTGGCTTGGAACTTTTTTTTCAAACGAAAAAGGCAACGGCATTTCGGTTGTTTTCATGACCCAGGTTACGGATTCCGGCAAGCTGCCGGTGGTTCACAGAATTAAAAATATAGTTGCGTCGGCGGCGGAATAAATCTTTTTAAGGTTAATCCCTAAGTACATATTCCTCCACCCTTTTTTCAAGCTCAGGCGGCACATAGGCGCTAATTCGCGTACCGTTTTCCTCGTGGGATGCGGATAGCACCTCGCCGCTTTTATGAATTAAGCTTAAAAGCGAACCTTCACTGTACGGTAAAAGAACCGTAACCTCTCTTTTTAATTTTTTAAGCTCATTTTCTATCGCCTCGGTTAGTCTTTCCGACCCGTCGCCTGTTTTGGCGGAAAGGCGCACAACTTGCGAGGCGTTTTTATCAAGAGGCGTTTCAATATTTGCTGCCAAATCCATTTTATTGTATGCGGTTATAACGGGTTTGCCTATAACGCCCAAAGATGCGAGCGTTTTGTAAACTACGTCCATGTGCGACGTAAAATCCTCGTTTGCGCTATCAACCACATGAATTAAAATGTCGGCATAGCTAAGTTCCGAAAGCGTGGCTCTAAAGGCTTTGATTAGCTGATGCGGCAGTTTTTGAATAAAACCTACGGTATCGGTTAGTAAAAATTCGCCGAAACCCGCAATAGTTACGTTTCTTGTTGTGGTATCAAGCGTGGCGAAAAGCTTATCCTCCGCCAAAACGTCGGATTTTGAGAGCAAATTCATTATTGTGGATTTACCCGCGTTGGTATAACCCACTAACGACACAACGGGTATTCCGTTTCTTTCACGCTTACCTCTAAGCACGTCCCGGCGCGTTTCAATTTCCTTCAGTTCGCGGTTTAGCTGAGTTATTCTGTTTCTTACGTGGCGCCTGTCTGTTTCAAGTTTTTTTTCGCCGGGGCCTCTTGTGCCAATTCCTCCGCCCAGCCTTGAAAGCGATTTACCAAGCCCCGCAAGCCGCGAAAGCCTGTAGTTTAGTTGCGCAAGCTCAACCTGCGCCTTTCCTTCGGCGCTTTTTGCGTTCATTGCGAAAATATCCAGTATCAACGCGGTTCTGTCTATTATTTTAGTTTCCAGTATCCGCTCCATATTTTTGTACTGCGCCGGGCTAAGCTCGTCGTCCGCTATAACGCCGGTTGCGTTTGTTGCGGCTGCAAGCATTTTTACTTCCTCTAACTTGCCGATTCCAAGGTAATGCCCGGGGTGAATATTTTCCATGTTTTGCGTTAAAACCCCGGCAACCTCGCCGCCGAGCGTTTTAACAAGTTCGCCAAGCTCCTTTAACGAAGATTGTACCTTGGCCTGCGAATTTTCGGTATCGGCGGCAATTAAAACAAACCGCTCCATAATTTTTGATGTGGCGTAAAGTCTTTCTTCCATAAAATAGTATCATTCCTCACCGTAAAATCTTTTTTCAACAAAGCAGTTTTATCATATCCAAAGTATGGGTAAGTATCAAGATAAATAATCGGTATATTCAAATTTTATTTTTTTCGGGAATAAAAAGCTTGCATAGAAGCTATCCATAAGTTAAATTATCCCGTAACGGCAGTTATCTGTTTCATTGAATGATTTTGCCGTAGAATTTTACGGAGGTAAACTAATGTATAAAAATTTTGAGGAATTTCTCGCAAAGGAATACAAAATAGACGAAGCAATAATTAAACTTTGCCTTGATGCGGAAAGTGAAATTACGCCGGTATTTGCCGAAATAGACGAAACCGCGCAATATAACACGCTTAAGGTTTTGCGGGCGATGCAAAAAAACAAACTGAGCGAGGCGCACCTTGCGTCCACAACAGGTTACGGTTATAACGATATTGGGCGGGATGTGCTTGAAGCCATATACGCGGATGTTTTCGGCGCGGAAATATCCTTGGTAAGGCCGCAGCTAATTTCCGGCACGCACGCGCTTTATGTGGCGCTTTCGGGAAACTTGCGCTTCGGCGACGAACTTTTATCGCCCGCAGGCAAACTCTACGATACGCTTGAGGGAGTAATAGGCGTGCGCAAAACCAAGAATTCGTTAGCCGAAAACGGGATAACATATAAGCAGGTTAATTTGAAACCGGACGGCGGTTTCGATTTTGACGCTTTGGAAAAAGCGATAGGAAAGAATACGAAAATGGCGGCGATACAGCGCAGCCGGGGTTACGATATGCGCAGGTCGTTTACGCCGCAGGAAATAAAAGAACTTATATCTTTTATTAAATCCGTTAAACCGGACATAATATGTATGGTAGATAATTGTTACGGCGAATTTACCGGTATTGCTGAACCGGGGAATGCCGGAGCAGACCTTACCGTGGGTTCGCTTATTAAAAACCCCGGAGGCGGTATTGCGCCAACCGGAGGTTACATTACCGGTCGGGAGCAGTACGTTGAAAACGCCGCCGACAGGCTTACCGCGCCCGGTATTGGGCGGGAAATCGGTCCGGGGCTTGGAAGCGTCCGCCACATGCTGCAAGGGTTTTTTCTTGCGCCGAACGTTGTTGCGGGCTGCTTAAAGGGAGCGGTTTTCGCTTCGAAGGTTTTTGAAAGGTTAGGGTATGAAGTAAGCCCGCGCCCGGATGAAAAACGTTCGGATATTGTACAGTCTGTAAGTTTTAAATCCAAAGAAGAGCTGATATCGTTTTGCGAGGGCATACAATACGCCGCGCCGGTGGATTCTTTCGCCAAAGCGCAGCCCGCTCCGATGCCCGGCTACGTGCACGATGTTATTATGGCGGCCGGCGCGTTTATACAGGGCGCTTCAATTGAACTTAGCGCGGACGCTCCGCTTCGCGAACCTTACACCGCGTACTTGCAGGGAGGGCTTAGCTGGCACCACGCTAAAATAGGAATAATAGCCGGTGTTGGAAAACTAAAACGGGAGGGATTTATCCGATAAATTTGATTGAAATAAGAAATCTACGCTGTTATAATGTCCACGTACGCAGTAATTAATTCTGCGCAATAACTTACTAAGAAGGAGAGAAATGCATGGACAAATTTTTCAAGTTCGAGAAGTATGGTACCAATTACCGCACCGAAACAACTGCGGGGCTTGCCACCTTTTTCACGATGGCGTACATTATTTTTGTTAACCCTAATATTCTAAGTAACTCTTTCGGTTCGCAGATGCCCGCAAACTCTGTGTTTGTGGCAACTGTTATAGCTACGGTTATAGGCACGCTTATGTTGGCTTTGTATGCCAACGTTCCTTACGCGCAGGCTCCGGGCATGGGGCTTAACGCGTTTTTTTCATTTACGGTTTGCGGCGCAATGGGCTTTACCTGGCAGCAGGCGCTTGCAATGGTTTTTATCTGCGGTATCGTTGGCATGATAATTACCGCAACGGGGCTTCGCAAAATGCTGATTCAGGCGCTGCCCAAAACGCTTCAAAGCGCTATCGGCGGAGGTATCGGGCTTTTTATCGCGTATATCGGCATGAAATCGGCCGGGCTTTTAACATTTGGCGGAACAGCCGAAGGGTCTACCGCCGGTGCGGACGCAATCCCCGCGCTTGTTAACTTTTCAAACCCGGCGGTTATTGTTGCGGCTGCGGGAATGCTTCTTATTATTGTGCTGCTTGCCTTAAAGGTTACGGGCGCAATTTTGCTTGGCATAATTGGCACAACCGTTATTTCGCTTCTTGTTATAGCCTTTGGAGCGGACGCGAGTAATTTCTATCCGCATCTTCCGCAGGGTTCCAATATAGCGGCGGTATTTTCCGGCATAAGCGTTAACCCGGCGCAAATTGGGGCGGATATCGCCTCGGTTGCCGATACGGCGTTTAAGTTGGATTTTGGCGGTATTTTTGCGGCGGATAAAATTGCGTTAACAATTACCGCGTTAATCGGTTTCGTATTAACAGATATTTTCGATACCGTGGGCACGCTTATAGGTACCGGCAAACGCACCGGAATTTTCGAAAATGAGGATTTTGAAAGCGGCAGCGGAATACGCACAAGAATGGATAAGGCTCTTTTTGCGGATTTAACCGCAACCATGACAGGCGCTCTTTGCGGCACAAGTAACGTTACAACATACGTTGAAAGCGCGGCGGGTATTGCCGAGGGCGGACGCACCGGCTTTACTTCAATGGTAACGGCAATTTTATTTTTGCTGTGCCTGCCTCTTGTTTCTATTGTTGGAATTGTCCCGTCGGTTGCAACATCTCCCGCGCTTATAGTTGTGGGCGTACTGATGATGGCGGCTATAACGGATATAGATTGGTCGGATTTCTCGGTGGCGGCTGTAGCGTTCGCTACAATGGCGTTTATGCCGTTTGCCTACAGCATTACAACAGGTATTTCGGTAGGGTTTATCGTTTACGTTCTGTTAAAGCTTGTAACCGGTAAAATAAAAGAGGTTAAGCCTATTATGCTTGTGTTTACCCTCCTGTTTATTCTGAATTTCATTTTGATGGCTATAGAGCTGTAGGGATTTTGAGCAAAAACGTACCGCCCTGAGAGTAAGTGTTACTTATTCTTGGGGCGTTTTTATAGAATTTAAAAAGCGTCCTAAACTTGAACGCTTATATTTTTGAATTAAAAAAGCGCCCTATACTTGGGCGCTTTTTGGCTTTTAATTTTTTTATCCCTGCATTGCTTTGCTAACTTCCTCGGCAAAGTTCTCTTCCTTTTTCTCAAGCCCTTCGCCAGTTTCGTACCTTACAAAACGTTTTACGGTAACGGTTGCGGAATTTTCCTTGCCAACGGCTTTTAAATACCCGTCTACAGTAAATTCGGAATCCTTAACGTATTCCTGCTCTAACAGGCAGAAACTTTTAAGTTCCTTATTTAAGCGTCCCTCAACCATTTTCTCCGCGATATTTTGCGGTTTGCCTTCGTTTATTGCCTGCTGAGTTAAAATTTCTCTTTCCTTTTGAATAAATTCGTCGGAAATGTCGCTTCTTCTAACAAACTGAGGGCTCATAGCCGCAATTTGCATACAGATGTTTTTGCCCGCTTCTGCTATTGCCGCGTTATTAACGGTTGAAGTAAGTTCAAGCAAAACCGCCACTTTGCCGCCGCCGTGAATGTAGGAAACAAATACTGAACCTTCTTCGGCGGTGTATTTTACATAACGGCGAATGTTAAGGTTTTCGCCGGTTGCGGAAATTTTTTGGTTCAAAGCGTCTCTTACTGTCATGGAAGTGTCGAATGTCCAAGGCTGCGTGAAAAATTCATCCATGTTTTCAGCGGTGCAACTTGCCGCGTGGCGTGCGGACATATCAACAAAGTTTTTAAATTCCTGGTTTTTGGCAACAAAATCCGTTTCGCTGTTAATTTCAATTATAACCGCGGTTTTGTTATCCTCCGAAATATATGTGTAGCACAAACCTTCGGAAGCAATACGTCCGGCTTTTTTAACCGCCGCCGCCATGCCTTTTTCTCTTAATATTTCAAGCGCCTTTTCAACATCGGCATCCGCTTCAACCAAAGCGTTTTTGCAATCCACCATGCCGGCGCCGGAAATTTCTCTTAATTCTTTAACCATTGATGCTGTTACTGCCATAAATTAACCCTCCTGCTCTTCGTTGTCCGCTTCGGAGATACCTTCCGGTACCGCTTCAAGCGCATCGTTCATCATATCAGCTTCCTTTTCCGCCGAAGTTTCAAACTGCGCACCCTGCCTTGCTTCAATAACGGCGTCCGCAATTTTCCCCGCAATAAGTTTTACCGCGCGGATAGCGTCGTCGTTTCCGGGGATAACGTAATCAACCTCGTCCGGGTCGCAGTTGGTATCAACGATGGCGACAATCGGGATTCCTAAATTTTGAGCCTCTAAAATTGCTATTCTTTCCTTGCGCGGGTCAACAATAAAGATAATTTCGGGAACATCCTGCATTTCTTTAATGCCGCCAAGGTTACGGTCGAGTTTTTCTTTTTCGTGCAGAAGTTTTGCAACCTCTTTTTTGGGAAGGCGTTCAAACGTGCCGTCCTCTTCCATTTTTTCAAGCTCTTTAAGACGTTTAATACGAAGCTTAATAGTCTTAAAATTGGTGAGCATACCGCCCAGCCAGCGCTCGTTTACATAATACATGCCGCAGCGCTCCGCTTCCTCTTTAATGGAATCTTGAGCTTGCTTTTTTGTGCCCACAAACAAAACGTCGCCGCCGTCCTTAATTGCTTCGGATACCGCGTTGTAGGCTTCCTCAACTTTTTTAACCGTTTTTTGCAGGTCGATAATATAAATACCGTTACGCTCCGCAAAAATGTACCTGGCCATTTTAGGGTTCCACCTTCTGGTTTGATGCCCGAAGTGAACGCCCGCTTCCAAAAGCTGTTTCATTGAAATAACACTCATGATATACCTCCTTGGTTTTTTTCCTCCACAGCAATAAGCCGCCGCCATACGGCAACCAAGCTTGGGTTAACCCCGCCGCTGTGTGTGTGTTTTATTTCAAAAACTCCGTAGAAGTATAGCATAGCGGGAAATTGATTGCAACAAAAAAGTTGAGACAGGGTGTAGATAAAAATAGTTGGTGGTTGCGTCAAAACGCATGTGAGATATCAAAACAATATTTAAGGAACGGTTTTTCAACATCGCGAAACCAAATATTGCTCTCAGCCTTGGATTTCA
>JAISVZ010000177.1 GCA_031271295.1 Clostridiales bacterium
TGGTTCACCCCCCTCGTTAAATCGTATTCTTTGCCGTCTTCCTTACAGAAAAAATCCTCGTTTACATTTGGATATATTACCGGAACAAATGAATAACCCGGATTGTAATTCGTTATCTTGGTTTTATCAATTACTCCGGCCATAATTTCTTCTAAATTATTTGTATATCGCAGAAACTCTTCTTTGTCAATATAATAATCCTCCCCCGTTCCCCTTTGGTACGCATCCGCTATTGTGCCATCCCAAACTATTGCGGAGTTCAGCAAGCCCATTGGAAACACCCCTTAAATCAAGAATTTTTGAGCTCTGAACATTTCTTATTGTCATTGATATTTTTTGTTACCCAATAACAACTATAGGCATATCCAGCTAATATGTCAATTATAATTAAGATCTGCTATTTATTGTTTATAATTACATTAATTTAAATTAATCAATCTGTTTTGTTATAGATTGCATCTTGCCCAATACTTTTTGTCAATATAAAAACAAAACAAAATCAGTTCTACAAATAAATTGTACAAACTGTCTTTGTTTCTGCTATGTTTAAAAGCAGGTTACTATTCACACCCCAACCGAAAAATGAAATGAGTTGCGATGCCTTTGAATAATAAGATGTCCAGTTTCATTTTTCCGTAGCTGACAATTTGACGATGCGCAGCGGAGAACTAAACGGTAAAACTAACCACTGAAAACTACCTGCCCAGCTACCTGTCGAAAACAATCCGCACTTTGTGTGACCGTTCTATAAGGGTAACAGGAGAGCTTCGGAGCAAATTATATCGCACAGCAATGTGCCACCTGACTCTTCAGAACGAGAAGGGAAACGCTTGGCGTATCGTGTGGAGTTTGGAAAAAGGCGGTGTGCCCACCAGCGAGTTTCCGTCGCATTTTTTAAACCACAGCGTGCGTAAAAGTGTAACCGGCGGCAAAAACCGGGTTATATACTACGTCCATACTCCGGGACTAATAACGCTTACCTATGTTTTGCCGTTAACCGCAAAAGATTTTTCACATGTGCTGTGGCAATCGGCAACGGAATGTGCCGTGGTGTTTCCGGGCGGCGTAGGCGTTTTGCCTTGGATGATACCGGAAGGCGCGGAAATAGCGAAGGCAACCGGCGAGATGATGAAGGAATATGAAGCTGTGGTATGGGCGTATCATGGGCTTTTTGTATCCGGCGCGGATTTTGATTCAACCTTCGGTTTGATGCATACCATCAAAAAAGCGGCGAATATTTACATAAAGGCAAGAAGCTACGGCGCGGGCATTACGCAAACAATTACCGATGATAACCTGCGGGCAATTGGCAAAGCGTTCGGCGTAACAATACGCGAAGAGTTTTGGAGGAATTAATAATCAAAATGCCTTAGTAAATCTTCCGGTGGAATATCGAATTTTAAAACAATATCGCCGCCATAGTCAATATAGGCAAGTTTGCCGCCAATTTCGACAAGGGCTGAGCCATAGCGAAAATTGCGCAGCACTTTATCGTATCTAAATGGAATTTCAACATATCCATGCCGGTTTAAAAAACCGTATCTATTATCTCCTGTGTTTGGGTTGCTGTAGGACGTTATAATAAAGCCTTCGGAAAATGTTCCGTAAATATTTTCGTTATAGAATACAAATTCGCCCGTTTTGTTAATGCAGCCGCGCTTGCCGTCCTTTTCCGCTATAGCCATTCCTTCATTAAAAGATTCGGCGTAATCGAAAGACGCTTCAAATGCCTGCTCGTTTTTCATATTTCTGTATACGTACTCCCATTTAGATTCTCCCCCGTTGAAATAAAAATCGATATCAAGAAATATGTCGCGCCATTCGTCTTCGGTGTATTTTTCGGTATCTCTATATTCTTTTTTTATAATATTATATGCGCAAAGTTCTTCGGAAAAATCGCAGGGAGAACTTCCTAAAAAAAGCCCTCGGTCAAACCAATCACCAAATAGGAATTCGCCGTGAAAATCGTAAAAAGAACCGTATATTCTGATCACTCCGTTCTTTGCCGGACCAGGATTATAGGCATACATATTAAGATCAAATGAGAATTCATCATTTGTGTTTATGTATCGTTCTGCGTATCTACTGTCTGTCGGATTTTTAATGGTTACCAAAGCTACGCCTTCGCTGAAATCATCTGCTTCGATATATTTGCATTCAATTACGATTTTGCCTGTTTTGTCTATATAGCCCTTTAAGCCGTTGTCGTTTGTCAGTAGCGACCTGCCGCAGCTAAAATCCCCTAAAGAATTGTATAACATAGGCACGATGATTTTCCCGGTTAAATCTATCGCGCCGTATTTACCGTTTTTTATCACGATAGCCGCACCGTTACTAAATGCGCGGGCAGCATCAAGCGAATAATTTGTTACGATTTCCCCCGTTTTGTCCATGTATTCGAATTTTCCGTTTATGTAAACAGGGAATAACGATTCGTAATGGGTCAGTGCATAAGTTTTACTTGCAGAAGCAGTAATTCCGGTAGTAAAAAGAAATGAAAAGGAAATCAAAAAAACAAGCATTCTTTTATTCATACGCTTTCACCTCGTATAAAATGTGTGTTACTTTGGAAACGCAATAATTAAATCGTCAAAGTTTTCCAAGAGCTTATTTTGCTGATATTCTGACAGAGATTCCGCCATTCCGTTTGCTACAATCAGCTCAATATTTGGAAGCGAATAAATTGGCGCAAAATAATCATCGCTTTGCGGAACATTGCCGGGAATCCTTAATATTTTAAGAGCTGTATTTTTACTTAAAAAACCCAAGCTTGTAATATTTAAGTTGGTTGCGGCAATGCATATTTCTTCTAAATTTATCATCTTCGAAATTTTCGGCAGATCAAAATCAATTTTATGTGTTCCATTCTTTTTAAGCTCGTAATCATAATCGAACCCAATTGTTAGTGAAGTGATTTGCCGCAAATCGTATAAATATTCGAAACTGAAGTTAGTTTCATCCGTTGCTGCCATAACCCTAAATTCAGTTAGATTTTTCAGTTTTTTAAGCGGCGAATAGTCTATGCCGGGTTTATTTATAATTAAAGTGCAATTAGTTGTGTTCACAGGTATTTCTTCCCCGTTTAACAGTATAGTTTCATCATTTTTTTCGGGAGCCTTATAATAGGGCAGAGGGTATGATTTGTACGAAGAAGAATTAACGCTATTACGTCTTACAGTTGTGTGCCAATGCGCTGAATCTAATATTGAAGCAAGATTTATTTCCGCAATCTTTTCATAACTGGACAGGTATTTGCTCAATTCGTTTTGATAAGGCTTCGAGAGTATTCCTCCTTCCAAATTCGAAAAAAAACCTTGCATTGGTACATCCTTTCCATTAACCGAATTGGAATAAATGTAGCATCCTTTTTCCGGATTGGAATAATATATTTCGCTTTCCGCAAGATTAGAGGTTATAAAACCGTTTTTGTAAACCGTGTGTTTTTCGGCGTAAGCCGTAATCATATTTGCCATTCCATAGTGCCGGCATTCGGTAATATAAAAAAATTCGCTGTTATCTTTATTCTTGTACAATAAAATGGGAGAGTTCTCGTCGATATTGAATTTCAAAACGGATTTCGGCTTTCCACTTTGTATGGAGTACACCTCGCACGATGTATCCCAGTATACATAATTATTCTGCCATGTAACTACTTCGGGCATTCCGTCAAAATTGAGATCATAAAGCATTGCGCCGTCGGGTTTTAGTTCCTCAACGAAGTCAATAATTTGTTCGCTTACTAATGAATTATTTTTGGGTTTTGGTAGGTTGTATTCAATAGCACTGTTGACATTCATTTGTAGGGCATTATTTTTCATAGTAACAATATCAGGGATTAAGTTTACATTAAATAGAAAAGTAATTAGGACTATGCTCAAAGAAAAAATTGTGTTAGGATTAATCATAGAAACCCTCATTTCGATGTGTTGATATTATGTAATTCAAACAATGTGATATTGGAAAAACAAAGTGAAAGTACGCTTTTCCAATATCACAAAAAATACTATTTCAAAGAAAACTTATAAACTATTAGGCATTAAGGCATCAAGGCACATGAAATATTAACTACATGCATTTATTATAATGTAACACGATGCAACATTGTTAATTGAAGTTTCTGTATTTATTACATCGTTCGAAGGTTGTATTTTTTTATAATGTTGTCAAAATAATCTGCGCACCCATCACTCGGAACAGAACATGTGTTAACAATATCTTTTGGAATGGACATGAAAAAATCAAGTTTATAATCAGATAGGCTACTATCGCATTTTTGATTGAATAGAATTGGATCATAACATGTACTGTCGATTCTCTTTGGCACTACAGATGAACCATCTCTAATAGAAAAATCGAGATGATGCCCTGTTGAGTTCCCAGATGATCCAACAATCGCAATTATGGTACCTTTACTTACATAATCCCCTTCCTTAACTAACAGCGAGTCCTGCTCCAAATGTGCATATAGTGTCGTATATTGATTTGCATTAAGGCAAGAGTTTATTGCTATATAATTTCCCCAGCCACCTCCACATCCGCATCCATTCAATTTTGATGCGTTAAAATCATCACTGTTAGGATTTGCGCTTGAAATATGATTGCAGCCATTTTCTGTTGCATATACAATTCCACTTTGAGATGCAATTATATAGTATTTGTTGTCGTTATCTTTGGGAGAAATATCTATAGCTTTATGATATCGGGTTCCTCTAACTTCAACAAAGCTTGATTGTAGGTTTTTAGTCTTATACGCGTTCATGAATACGTTTTTTTTGATACTGCCATTACCATCTTCTTTTGATACCACTTTTTCACCATCTGATGTATCTACAGCATCTTTGCTGACAACTGGCCACATCCAAACGACATCTGTCTTAAGTGGGGATTTATCGGAGAGATTAAAATACTCCGAATCTTCGACCCAAGGCAGTAAATTATCATGACTGATACCTACATCAAACCGAAACGCATTATCCAGAAAATTATCATCATCGCCGTCTATGCTTGTTGGATCTGATATAAGCGGCAAAATTCGAGACTCTCTCAAAAAGTCTCTATACTTGAATTCCAATTGATTTTTTGCTCCACTGACATAATCTTCCCAATCATAATAAGATAAACATTCATTTAAAGTTGGGAGGTCATCAGTTTTTATTTGTTCACCAACTGTTTTCCCGCTTTTAACCAACATATCTACGATAAACTGAATATTAACCTCCTTCCAGTCGCTTAATCCGTCACTATCAGTGTCAGATGGTTTTTCGTATCTACGAAAATAAGCTTCATCTGGCTCTAACGGAGCATCCAATTTAATATCTTTTAAATCGGTTGCTGATATTACCTTAAACTTGTTGGAAACCGACCCTCCTGAACCAAGAATCATCTTGATATTTTCAATAGTTGGAGAGTCAATTCTTTTATTTTTTTCTTCAGAAAATAGTGATATTGAATTGAGATATGATTTCGAATCTGATTTTTCCTCCGATTCTGCAATTTCAACAGAAGGGTAGACAAACCCGTTTGATTTTTCGACAAGATCAAATGCGTAAGAAGCATTTGAATAATTCATATTGTCCATACCATACGGGCATAACACACTTATATGAATACGGTCATTATCTGCGATATATTCAATAAGCTCTTTTGCTTCCTCTAATTCTCCCGTAATGCGCTTCTCGCTTACTATATGATAAATTGCGGTTACATTTTCATCGCACTCATCAATAATGTGTTTTGTAGCATTTACAAAATCAAAATTCGAAAAATCATTCTGCACAGGATAAGTTTCTAAATTTTCTAATGCAGCTTCAATATCATCCAATTCGGTGAAAAACATCTCGTCAGTACCTTCAAGAAATTTGTGTATCGCTTCAAAATTTTCGGAAAGCACTTGGTAATAGACATAAACTTTTACATCATTATACTTTTGGAAAATTTCCTCAGATATGGACTTAATGCTTTCTTTTGTTTCATTAAATTTCAGTGTGTCAATCGTACCTCTGACATCGACAGAAAATACAATATTTGCAGGAGGGTTTTCGTTACTGCTATCGATGTCATTATAGTATCCCGCAGATGAGTTTTCAACATCACTAACCAATTTATCCATGTCTATCAAGCAATATGTACCTAATTCGTCAGTATGGGCATATACCTGACTCTTTTCATTATCATAGAATGTCTCTATCGGTAAAAGTAAATCATTATCCTCAAAATACTTAAATATTGTGTATTTATTTATGTCGCTTGCCGCTGTGTTAAAAGTGCTGATTGCATTTAACTCAACAGATGCCTGTTTGCCGATATTAAAATACACCCACACATCATCAACTGTAAGATTTTCCTTGTAAACAAATTCGGGAACCGTCCCTACAACGGCTTCGTTTTGCAGAATCTGATGAGAGTACCCACTCTGCGCAACAGAAATATTGTTTTCTGCAACTCCTGCAGAATTTATTTCAAGGGATATATCAAACGGCTTATCTTCTATATTATTAATAAAATCAAAAACGGGTGAATCAATATCAATAATTTGCTCAACAGTATATTCTCCATCAGGATATCCAAATGTTTGCGGGTTATTCGGATCAAGCCCAAGTGAAATTTCATCACCGTCATTAATAATATCCTCGTCCGTGTCCGCCACTATCGGCTCTGTAAAGTGTACAAATATCTCTTCGTAATCCGTCAAAAAATCATTATCAGTATCTGATGCAAATGGATCTGTTTCGTATAGATACTCCTGACTGTTTGTTAGACGATCGCTGTCAAAGTCATATTCTCCATCGGACTTGCCTTCTCCTAATGTATCATATTTCAAAGGATCGGTACCCAACGTATTATATTCATAGCCGTCTAATAGGTTGTCTCCGTCAGTATCAGCCTTCAGCAATTCTGTTCCAAGAATTAACTCATTTAAGTCTGGAAGCATATCATTATCACTGTCAGTATATTCGAAAGTATAGTAATCATTTCCATTTAATCGCATTATTACCTCATTTGAAACAAGAGTTTTTCCTCCGCTTTCATGTTCAACCGTAAACCTATATTCATCTTTAAATTCTTCTATGAGTACAACGCAGATATTGTAATTCGTGGCTTGCTCAATTAGCGTTTTTCCTTGGGTATGCTCATAAATTCTAAAATTCCCTTGATTATTACCAAAAGCCCACTCAACGATAATTGAATTTATTTCCGAGTTGTGTTCCCCGTATGCAACTATATTATCCAAACCAATGGGAAGCCATGGGATATAGGTATCTTCAGAGACTTCTTCATGTTCATCGTCAAAGCCGAATTTTAAAGGAATGCTGATTGCTGTTAACTTGAAATTACTTGCTATCAGCTTTGTTGTAATGTTCTTTTCACCGCTAAAACCAATGCGTAAGGTTTGACCGTTGGCTATTTTCACGTCATGATCGCTATTGGCAAAAAGAAACTGCCCGCCATTGCTACTTAAAAACCGTGCGTTCCAAATATTATTTATGGACATATTTCCGTCAAAAGCAAGTTGCCAGCCCGATATGTCTTTGCCAGTGTTGTTCACGATAACTATTTCCGCATTATAAGAGTTACCGTAATCACCAATTACATTCAAATATGCTTCATATCCTCCATCTATACTTGTTCTTTCAGCACATATCCTTATATCGGAAGGAAATGCAGGTTTGTTTGCCTTTAACGTGTAGCCAAGTACCGCCGTCATACCGTTTGCTATTTGTGCGTTGTGATCTAAATTTTTAAGTATGTATTCGGTGCCTTGTTGCCCATATATTTGCGCATTCCATAACCCGATAATTTCCCCAACCGCGTTATATCCCAACGCCCAATTTGAAATAGGTTCATTTCCTGTATTTGTAACAGATATTTGGATGTTTTGATACCCATCCCATTCATTAACAACTTCATAAGTAATAAAATAATTACCTTGGTCATAAACTTTGCTGTTTGCTGAAAATGCATTTACGTAAGTTACTTCCATTACTCTAAGCACGAATATAACAGCGATTAGTATCGACATGCTTTTAATACATATTTTTTTCTTTCTCATTATACTCTACTCTCCTTTTTTGCAATATCAGTATGCTGTTTTCCAAATTCACTCTGAATATGCGCCGATTAATTGATCTCCAGGCAATAAAATCATTGCGTCAGTCTCCAAATTGTGCTCCAAAACATTAATGTTTCTTTCTATTTCGTCAAAATTTGCTTTTCCATTTCTCCAAGGGATACGTTCGTACGTATCATCAGGGTAGAACAAAATTACTTCGTTAGCGTTGCTGAAAATTGGATGTGTTACAAAATCAGTAATCATAATACTATTTTCTGTTTGATAGTCAACGCATGTTAAAATGAAAGTACCAGTCCAATATCCATTAATAATACCCCACTTGTCATCAATGGCGTTTATCGTTATATAATAGCCCGAAGTAGGTTTGGACGGAGTGTAATTTATGCCCGAAATAATCGCGTAGCCGTCATTATAGCCGCGAACATCCGCTGTAAACGGCGCTCCCAAAGACGAATTAATCCATTCGGCATCCATAAGGAAGTATTGCGAAACTGATGCCGCCGTACCTATACCAGAGCTTGTCCAAAACGAGGGCAAGCCGTAGGATGAATGGTAGTTCTGGTTTGTAGCTATTACGCCGCCTTGTGCCAAAAAGCTTGCAAAACCGCCCTCGCCCTGCGAACCGTCTATAATGGCCACCGTATAATTACGGTAGGCAAACCCTGATATTGCTCCAGCCAAGCCTCCGGCAAAATAGCCGTTTATACCTCCTGTATTGTAGCAATATTCTATATTTCCAACAATGCCGCCCACGCCTCCCGCGTAAGAGGATGGCGATGTCCTGTTATTGCCAACCGTGCCGGAATTTCCGCACTGATTAATTAATCCTTGCGTTTTAGAACCGGCAATGCCGCCGGTTGCGCTTGAATACCCAAATATAAATGCGGTATTTAAGCAATTTTCCACAGTTTCGCCGGAAGTGTGAAAACCTACAATACCTCCTACCCAGCCGCGGCCGCCGGAATTCACTCTTGCGGAGTTGTAGCAACCGGAAATATTTCCTGCGGCTTCCCCAACAATGCCGCCGGTGCCTTTGGCTGTTGCTAAGCTGTACACCCCATAGGATGTTAGCGTACCGATGTTTGCGCAGTTCGTTATTGCGCCGTCAAAATAACCGGCAATACCGCCTACAGCCCCAAGAGTGCTTTCGGCGTAACCGGAAACAAATATATTTTCAATTGCCGCCCCCGAAGCTCCGTACCCTACCAAGCCGCCGGTATATAACCCGCCGGTAACATAAAAGTTGTTGAGAGATGTGTTTGCTATTTTGCCAAGCGAAACATAGCCGAATAACCCTGTGTAATCCACAGGAGCGCCATATGTGGTAACCTCAGTGATAAGCGGGTTAAGAGCTGAGCCGCTTGTTGTGCTGTTGAAACCGTTAAGAGCCATATCAAGTGCTTCTTGCGCTTCTACGGTTTTTTCCGCTTCCGTAAGTACTGATTCAGGATTCTGAACAGGTTCCGGCGCAAACTGCGTTTCAGGCATTTGCGAAAAATCCGCTGTTGGCGCTCCCTGTACGTCAAAATCCGCCAATAGCGAATCCGCTTGCGTAATAACCGGCCTTTCAATCAAAGGACGCGAATCTCCAACGGAAAGATTTCGTATTTCGAAATTCTTGCCATCAAAATTCCCTGCAAACGGGTATGTAGCGTTCCCTATAGGAGTCCAATCCAAAGCGCCTAAATCAATATCCCTACGCAGTTCATAGAAGCAATTTGCCTCCAAACCCGCGTTTACTCTTTGTGCCATAAGCGCCAACTGCGCAGCGCTGATTATAATAAACGGGTCGTCAATCGTTCCCGTTCCCCTTTGGTACGCCTCCGCTATTGTGCCATCCCAAACAATTACGGAGTTCAGCAAACTGTTGTCCGCACTTACAGGTTGAAAAATATGCAACACAAAAATTAAAGATAGTATCAATGAAATTATCTTTCTAAAATTCCTTCTCATCTAATTACATCCCCTCTCAAATTTTTACAGGATTATACGGGTTTTCACACTAAGTTAACAGTTTCGAAGTTCAGCAAGCCCATTGGAAACACCCCTTAAATCAAGAATTTTTAAGCTCTGAACAATAATGTTTGCTATAAGCGACAAGCGCCGCACGTTTCTTATTATCATTGATATTTTTTGTTATCTAATAACAATTATAGGCATGTCCGGCTAATATGTCAATTAAAATTAAAATCTGCGATTTATTACTTATAATTACATTGATTTAAATTAATCAATCTGTTTTGTAATAGATTGCATCTTTACCAATACCTTTTATCAATATAAAAACAAAACAAAAACAGCTCTACAAATAATTTGTACAAGCTGTTTTTGTTTTGCTATGTTTAAAAGCAGAATGATTATTTAATTATCTTTTGCCTCACCACACCTTTTGCTGCCTGCAAAGAGCAAGCCGGACCTAATTCAGCGGCACAAGTCCACCCAATTCCGCAAGCCTCTGCCCTTCTTCACTTAACACAAATTCCGCAAAACGTCGCGCATTGGATTCCTCCGGCTGGGTTTTGCGCAAAACCAAATAATAGTTCGCCGTATACCCGTACGCTCCTGACTTAATATTTTCGCGGCTTGGGTATACTCCGTCCACGGAAAGCAGTTTTACATTTTCGTTTTTATGCATACTTTCCGCGAACGACTGCACCGAATAACCTATCGCGTTTTGCGAGTTTTCATATTCCGCGGCGCTGTCTATAATTTCCCCCATTTGGGTAAAAATGAACGCGCCATTTACCGGCGGCGCCATTTTTTCGCCCTTCATAAATATTGCGTCCATAAGCGTTTGCGAGCCGCTGTTAACATCGCGCTGAAACGGCAAAATTTCCTCATCGTTGCCGCCCGCTTCGCTCCAATTTGTAATTTCGCCCGTATAAATTTTTTTAATCTGCTCCGTTGATAAATTGTTAACGGGGTTATTTATATTTGTGAAAAACACAAAACCCTCCTTCGCGAACGGAATGTATTCGTATTCAGATCCGGATGCTTCCGCCAAGATTTTTTCCTCTTCGGAAGGCATAAGCACCATAATAACCTCCGCATACCCGCCAAATAAGGAAAGGTACGCCGGATGTGTTGTGCTGAAATTAACCGATTCATCGGCGGCTTTCGCGGATACATTGTTGTGGCTTGAATACAGAAGCTTTGCAAACGGAATAATGGATGTTGCGCCGTCTATTATAGGCAGAGCAAATGGCGGTTCGTATGTTATTTTGCTTATTATTTCGGATAGCTCATCGCCCTGGGGGTTATAACCGTATGTGGAGGCGGTTATAACGCCTGTTTCTTCGTCTTGGTAAACCTGCAAGCCCAATTCGGTAAAAAGATTTTTGTAAAATGTTACCGCCGTTTCTAAGGAAGAGTTGTGAAGCCCTATTTTTATTATATCCGGCTCCTTTTCCTGCTCTTCAAATATTCTCTTTTCGTAGTTATATGCGTACTTTTTGTACTTGCCGTTCTCAAAATTTATATATGTGCCGGGGCTTGCGCCATTGTTTATTCCTAATTGAAAATTATAATCAGCATAATAACCCGCCCCCGGCGTACAATTTAAAATGCTGAAATAAGAAAACGGGGTTTGTTCGGTATATTCCATAGTTTCACCGTTTTGCACATACCGCCCTTTAGCGGGAAGCTCATTTTCTGTTGGGAGAAAACTAACGCTTTGCTCCTTTGCCGCGTATGCGTACAATTTGGAATTTGTTTTGTAATTTTGCGTGTTAAGGCTCTCGAAGGTAATATCCGCTTCTGGAAAATCCTCTAAAGCTAAGGTTTTTTCCTTATCGCGCAGTATTGTTATTTTATTGTTATTATTTATTACAAAATGCCCGCAGTCTGTATAAATATCCGAGAATCCCGTGTTGAAAATCAAATTGCCGTCATTATCCGCAGCGTACGTTTTACCTCCCCTGGTATAACAGAAACCGCTTTCATTTGCGCCGAGGTCAAGGTGGTAGTCTCTATTAAAATTAAACATGGTATATTCCGCCGTTTCGCGCTCTATTCTGTATATTTTGTTTCCGCCTTTTAAAAACCAATACCTTTCGTTTTTTGCCGCTTCTTCGAATGCAAATGAGTATTGCTTTTGTAAACCTTTGGTGAAATCAAGATAATAGCTTGTTTTTCCTGCTCTCAGCAAAAAATCGTCCCCTAATATGCTAAAGCGTAAATCGTAACTAATTCTTCCGTTTCCGGCAGATTTAACGCTGAAAACAATTTCGCCGTTCTTATCATAAATATTTATATCTGTGCCGGTTTTTACAAGTAAAAGGTTTTTATGCTCCGCCGCGGAATTAACGGTTAATATTTCTCCGTTTACATAAACGGCATTTTCGCCAGTTTCGTCATTATAAAAAATCCTGCCGCCGATTTGGCGATACGGCGCTAATTTCAGTTTATCCTCATACGGTATATCCTCTGTAATCTTAGTTAATTTTTGCTCTGTACATGAAAAAATGTATTCATCCATAACCCTAAAAGACACTAAGTTTGAACCCTCTGAATTATTGTTATCAAGCTGGAAATTCTCCGCTCTGTAATTCAATAAGGAAAGGTTACTGCCTTGCAAACCGTTCATTTCAAGCTTTAAGTTGTTTGCCGCGTAAACCTCGTCCCCTTGGGAATTGATTATCCTGTTAAGCACGCCGGCGCTGTCCGCAACTGCGTACAGGCCGTTTGTTAAATAGCTAAATCTGTAATCGTGAGTAAATTTTTCGCTTAAAACCTCCTCACGCGCGTTAATTAAAAAAACGCCGCTCTCGTCCGCAACACAGGCGGCTCCGAACTCATTAAAACCCGTAACAAACGTATAAACCGGCTCAATAATATATTCCCCGCGTTTGTTAACAAAACCGCCGAATTTCGTTGGGGCGTACCTTGGTATAAGCCCGTTTGGGGGTACGTCTATAATTTCATCAACCATTTCAAAGCGTGTAGTGTCGTATTCAAAGATAGACGCGCGCGGAGTTTCGGACGGCTTAAAATTGGTATCGCCGGATTGGGTAGTTTCGGAAGCTTCACCGTTTGGCGAAGCGGCGGGGGAAGTTTTTTCGGAAGTTTCACCGGGTTTTTCCTCAGCCGGTTCCGGCAGCGGCGCGTAAGATTCGGCTGTTTCTGTCATGCTTTCCTCGGATGAAAATTCGGATTCGGGGTTTTGCGCTGTAATATCCGTTCCCTCCGCGCCGGTTTTGCCGGTTAATGAACACGCGGATAATACAAGGCATAAAAAAGCAATAAACAGCGTTTTTTTCATTTTTACCTCCGGTTGGTGTGGATGAAATATAATTTGCAGCGAACTAATTTTAACACATTTAAAGATGCAAAACAATTCCAACTAATTTAT
>JAISVZ010000038.1 GCA_031271295.1 Clostridiales bacterium
TTTTTTACAGCAACCAACGCGTATTCAAAATTAAGAACATGATTACCAAAACCATCGAAATTTTCAAACATCTCGCGAATATTTGTTGGAACAGTCCATGTTTCGCTTCCGCTGTAAAACACAACCGGTATAACTGCCGGAAATTTGAAAGTTTTATTGTCTCTTTCGTTTATGTCCGCTTTGTTGTAATAATCCCTTAGTATTTCAACAATGTAAAGCAGTAATCTATATGAAATACGGTAATCCACTGTACTTTGCAATTCAACCAATATATAAAAAATAACCTTCTTTCCGTTTATAGATGCTTCGTATATGATATCGGCTTCTCTTTCAGAAAAATCCTGCAAAATAAAGGATGAGTTTGTTTTTCTTAAGTCGTCCTCAGTTATTTTATATGCCCAAGGTTCGTTTACACAGTCCCTTAGAAAGCTTATAAAAGCTTTCTTGTTGAAAAAAAGCTCCTTGAATCTTTTGTCGTGCGGATTATGCATTAGAAATCCCCCCCACAGTTTGTAAATTCGCCGCATCATACATATGATATTTTCATCGCCTGTACCCCTAAGTAAGTTTATACGCCGGAAATTTAAGTTTTGCGTTTATTTAATATAGCTTACAAGAGTTTTTATGGTTTCGTCAAGTTTTGTACCATCAATTTCATACAAGGTTTCGCCCATTGAATTATCGCGGCGCAATCAACAGTTTTACTGCCAACGGGCAAAATTTCAATTTTTTGAGTATCCTCTATCCCCATGCTTGCCTCATTTCCGTTAGTTTTATCGCTGAGCGAAATCCGTAAACAGCCTGCTCTCCGCTTCCTCTTCAAGCGCATCGGTCACAAATGAAATACCGCCCGTTACCTATCCGTAAGCAGCCTGTTCTCCGCTTCCTCTTTAAACTGATTGGTATACAAATCGTAGTACTGCCCTTTTTTGCGTAAAAGCTCCTTGTGCGTACCCTCCTCCACAACCTTGCCGTCGTGAATCAAAAGTATTCTGTCGCAGGAGCGGATTGTGGATAACCTGTGCGCGATTATAAAGCTTGTTCTGCCCTTCAGCACGCGGTCGATAGCGGTTTGGATAACCTGCTCCGTTTCGGTATCCACCGACGATGTTGCCTCGTCCAAAACAAAAATAACCGGGTTGGACAAAATTGCCCGCGCAAAAGATACAAGCTGCTTTTCGCCGGACGACAGCCTGTTTCCGCCCTCGCCAACCTCCGTATTAAAGCCGTCCGGTAGTTTCATTATAAAATCGTAGGCGTTGGCGCGTTTGGCGGCTTCAATTATTTCCTCGTCCGTCGCCTCAAGGTTTGCGTAGCGGATATTTTCGGTTACGCTGCCGCTAAACAAATGCGGCGTTTGCAAAACATAGCCCAAATTGGATTGCAGCCATATTTGCGAGCGTTTTTTATAATCCGTACCGTCTATATAAATTGTACCCTCCGTTGGTTCGTAAAAGCGGCAAATTAAGTTTACAATCGTGCTTTTGCCCGCGCCCGTTTCGCCCACGAGAGCGATTTTTTCGCCGGCTTTTATGTTAAGCGAAAAGTTCTCCAAAACGCGTTCGCCGGTTTTGTACGCAAAGCCCACATTTTCAAAAACGATATCGCCAACAATTTTAGGCCAGTTCTCCGGCTTGGGGTTTAGCGCGTCGCCGTAAATTTTCAGTATTTCCGGGCTGTCCGCTACATCCGGTTCGCTCTCTATCAAGCTGAACGTGCGCTCCGCCGAAGCCTGCGCGGATTGCATATCCGAAAAAATGCGTGCGATTTGCCGGATAGGGTCTATAATTTGCATCGAATACGATACAAACGTTGTAAAGGTGCCAAAGGTTAAAACGCCGGTCATAACCTGAATGCCGCCTGAATAAACCACGTTCGCCACGCCGATTGAACCTATAATAAGCACCGTTGGCATAAGTATTGACGAAACTATCGCAACCCTTACGCTGTTATAGCGCATAGACGAGGTAAGGCTTTCGAATTCCTCAAAGTTTTTGCCCTCGCGCACAAGGGTTTTGGTGGTTTTCGCGCCGTTTATCCCCTCGTTAAAGCTGCCGGTAATTTTGGAATTAATTTTTCGCACCTTTCTGTGCCCTTTTAAAATTATTCGCTGGAAAAATACGCTCGCGGCAATTAAAAACGGCGTTATCGCAAGCAGCCTTACCGCTATTTGCGCGTTTAAAATAAACATCGAAACAAACGCCAAAACGATTATCCCAAACCCCCAAACAAGGTCTATAATACTCCACGCCAAAACGTCGCCTATTCTTTGGGCGTCGGTTGTCATACGCGCCATAATCCAGCCAACCGGAGTATTGTCGTAATACGAAAACGAAAGCTCCTGCAATTTTTTAAAGCCGGTTTTGCGGATATCGTAAACAATGCCGATTTCCATCCTCCCCGCTTCGTTTATAAACAGATAAATATTTACCGCCTGTATAAAAAACAGAACCGCGAACACCGTTATAAACCAGCCCATGTTGGAGGTATCGCCCAGCATAATAAAGTTATCTATCGCGTACCTTGTAACAAGCGGAAACGTTATATCCAAAACCGCTATAAGCGTATTGGATACAAGCAGTATTATAAGCGGCTTCTTGTGTTTGGTCATAAAACCCGCGAGTTTTTTCCAAAGCGAAAAGTCGAATGATTTTGTATAGTCTATTTCTTCGTATTCGTTCATATTGCCGCCTCGCTTTCAAAATCTCCCTCAAGCATGGTTTGAATATCCCAAATTCTTTTATACAGCCCTTCGGTTTTTATCAGTTCCTCGTGCTTGCCGCAACCGGTTATTCTGCCGTTTTCAATAATAAAAATACGGTCGGCTTCCATAAGTGTGGTTATGCGCTGGGATATTATAAATGTTGTAACATCGGTTTTCCGTTCGGAAAGAGCCCGCCTTATTTGCGCGTCCGTTTCGGTATCCACCGCGCTGAGCGAATCGTCGAAAATTAATATTTCGCTGTTTTTAATCAGCGTACGCGCAATGGCAATCCTCTGCTTTTGCCCGCCGGATAACGTTACGCCCTTTTCGCCAACAATGGTATCGTACCCTTTTTCAAACCGGCTTATGGAATCGTGTATAGCCGCCGCCTTTGATACGCTCTCCACCTCAAAATCCCCCGCGCGGGAGTTTGCCATTTGAATATTTTCCTTTATGGTTTTGGAAAAAAGAAACGGCTCTTGCAAAACAATGCCTATTTTTTCACGCAGGGTTTGCTTTTTAATTTCCGTAATTTCCTTGCCGTTAATTTTTACGCTGCCGCTGTTATAATCATAAAGCCTTAAAAGTATATGCATAATTGTGGATTTGCCGGAGCCGGTTGTACCCAAAATAGCAATTGTTTCGCCCTTTTTTACGGTAAAGGTGAGATTGTTTAAAACCTGCTTACTTTCATCGTAGGAAAAGTTGACGTTTTCGAACACAATATCCCCTTTAAGGTTGTGTTCGGTTGCGCCTTCGGTATCCGTTTCCTCCGGCGTATTTAGTATTTCATTAATGCGCCCAAGCGAAATCTGCATTTTGCCCATGTCGCTTAAAATGCGCCCCATGTGCCTAACAGGCCACAGCAGCATTCCCACGTAACGGTCGAACACCCAAAGCGAACCGAGGGTTATTTCCCCGGCTATGGTCATATTTATTCCCACAACCAATACAAGCAAAATTTGCGCGAAACAGAATAAATCCGACGAACCCCAATAAAGCGCCAAATAATGAATTAATTTATAGGAAAGGTTGCGGAATTCCGAATTCTTTTTATCGAACTTCTCCATTTCGTACTTTTGCCGCCCAAACGCGCGCACAACACGCACGCCGCTTAAATTTTCCTGAAGCGCGGCGGACATTTCTCCTTCCTTTTGGTCCGAAAGCATAAAGGTTGATTTAACCTTTCTGAAAAAAATTATCGCGATAACGAAAATTACCGGAACAGTTATTACCGTAACAAGTGTCATTTTAACGCTTGTGCCGAGCATTATATAAACCGAAAACACCACCATAAAAACTGTGCGCACAACCTCCGCAACCTGCGAGCCCAGAAAATTGCGCACAGTTTCAACATCGGACGTGCAGCGCTGAATTAAATCCCCGGTTTGCGCTTTAACGTGGTAGTTGTACGGCAGTTTTTGAATGTGCATGTAAAGAGTATCCTTCAGTTTTTTCGCCACATTTTCCGAAGCCGCGCTTGTTGCGTGCCCGCGCATATAGGTAAAGAGACCCTCGCCAAGGCTTACGCTTATAACCGCCAAAGCGCACACCCACAAATTTACACGCAAAAAAGAAACGCCGCCTATCCTTTCAATAAAAGAAACGATAAAAGCAGGCGCATCTATCGGCTGGTTTGAAATTACGGAATCAACGGTAAAGCGTATAATAAGCGGAGCTAAAAGCTGAAATATGGCGCCAAACGCCGTTGCCGCAATTGATAAAGTAAATAAATGCAGGTTGGGTTTTATAAGGGTTTTGAAACTGCTTTTGTTGTTTTTGTTGGTTTTGTTGTTTTTATTCGGTTCTACGTTTGAAGTCGTAATTGTGCTCACCTCCCGGTGAAATTATGAATTAAAAATTGTTTGTAAATTAGTAAAACGCGCGTGTTATACTGATTCTGTTTAAAAAGTTTGAAACCGGTGTCCCAAAAACGCCGAAAATCACGGTGATTTTGGGGGCTTGGGCTTCAACTTCTTAAATTGGAATTAGTATTAGTTCTGCGGTTCTGTGGTTGCTTTTGGCAACCATACGCAAATTTGATTGTACATTAGCTTAAATTAATTAGCAAGATAAAAGTTAATTATAAAATTTTTCGGAAATTAGCGGGTTACTTTTCACACCCCTGCTGAAAAATAAAAAGCATTGCGGCGAATTGGTGTGCGCATGTAATTGCGAGCAGAGGTTTATACTATATCACAACGATTTTGCGGGTAAATAAGTCAGCTTATTCGGTCACGCAGTCCTTAGTCCGCAGCGTGCGGCTTGCGGCGTTTACATCCACACGCCAAAAAGCGGGGCACGTTACCGTACCCCGCTCACAAACCGCCTCCCTCTCGGCGGATAAACTCACACTGCATCTTACTGTTACATCTCGCAGCGTTTAAGCACCAAAAACTTCTGCCCCGCGTAAATTTTTGATGGGCTGTCAATTTCGTTGATACTCGAAAGCTCGTCGATTGTGGTATTGTATTTCTTGGCAATTTTCCAAAGAGTATCTCCCTGCTGCACCACATATATTATCATCGACGGCATTTTATCAAGCTGTTCCTTATCCATTTCAGTAAATTCAATATCGGTTATCATAGAGCATTCAAGTTCCTCGGATACGGATGTGTTAAAGCACAGTAAAAACCTCAGTTCCACCTCGCGGTCGGAGAGCATATTAAAACCGGCGTGCTCCACCGAAGCTTCAACATGAACCTCACAGCCCGGCCTCGCGCCCTTAGTTTCAATTACCTGCCTGAACGGAACCGCGTATTTGTAGGAATACAGCGGAGTTTCGTCGCTTCCAGCGATATACAGTACGTCGCAATTAATTACGCCCTCCGCTATTACCTTGTCATCCACAATTTTTACCTCGTCTATGCCCGCCTTTCCCTTTACCCTGAAAATTTGAAGTATATCCGGGCAGGTGCTGTCAAGCTGGATAACCTCTTTAATCGGGCTTTGGTTGCGGTTACGGCACACCGGCTTTGAATACTTTACGGGCTCGCGCTTAATATCTATATTTTGATTTATGCAATACGCGTCCTCCAATATTTCTATGTTTTCCGATACACTTATTTTTAAAACCGCTTGTATCGTAATTTCAAGGTCTAACATCCTGTCCTCGCCGTCGGCGTCGGGACGGATTTGTATGTACGGATCCATTATGGTAGTCTTTACGTCCGCGAACATATCCTCTCGCGATTCGGGCGCGTCGATTTGCCCGTTAAACGGTATATCTGTTTCCACAAACTCAATTAAGCTCTCGTCCTCGTCACCCTTATACAGGCACGTTACCGCAAGCTCGCCGTTAATATTTATTTTGCCGTTACCAACGCGCACATCCTTATTGCCCACAGATACGTTATACTGCAAAAGCTCGCGGATATTAGGTTTGCCCGCAGGAATACTTATTTCGTCTTTAACGGTAAATGTATCCGTTTTTGTAACCACGCTGCGGTTAAGCTTAAGCGGCGTTTTTAAAAGCTGGTTTTCATTTATCCCGCCGATTGTTGTAACAACCTCGTGCGAACACGTTATACTTGCGCCAACATCAAAATTCACAACCGCCCTGTAGCCAATTTTCCGGTCGTTTATTATTTTAAAATCTATATTTTCTATGGCGGGCACAACCTCCGCCCACGCGTCTTTTGTTACTCCGTCCATGTTTATAAAATCGTCGATTGCATGGCTAACGTGCATACTGTGCACCAATTTTTGCGCCCCGCGCGCCAAGTACAGTATGTTAACCGCCAGCTTTCCCGTATAGTTTATCCTGTCCGTCCCAACATCCACCCTGTCTATAATAACGTTCGAATCCGTGGACAATATAACCGCTATATCCGGCTTAATATCTGGAACGATAATATCTCCTTCGTATAAAGCCTGGGTATTTTCTTTCCCTATTTTCCGGTCAAGAACAATATTCCCCTTGCCTATTTCCATATTTATACCTCCTGAGACAGCGCAAAACCTGCGGCAAACCTACGCCGCAAACTTTACGCGCATTTATTTGTTTATATATATATTATAGGAAGGGATCAAATATGCAGAAGTGCTTCGGGTTTAGAACTGTAATTTCCACGGAATGTCAATATTGGCAAGAATGGCGAATCAGTGAATTTTGCAATTTTATTTGACAATATAATATCCGCTATGTATAATGACAAACGTGCAATTCACTTGACACGTTGGAGAAGTACTCAAGTGGCTGAAGAGACTCCCCTGCTAAGGGAGTAGGCTGGCTAAAACCGGCGCGGGGGTTCAAATCCCCCCTTCTCCGGGAAGAAAAATAACTAAAAAACCTTGAATTTACAAGCTTTCCGGCTTGCGGTTCAAGGTTTTTTTGCTTTAAAAATATCTCGCAGGGTTTATTCTTAAGATTATTCGGCTTTTACTGCTAATTCATACTAATTCTGTTTAAAAAGTTTGAAACCGGCGCCCCAAAAACGCCGAAAATCACGGTGATTTTGGGGGCTTGGCTTCAACTTTTTAAATTGGAATTAGTATCAGATGAATTATTTGAAATTTTGGAATAGAAATTATCCATCTTGTTGCGGCTAATTTCTCTTTTGATTTTATAATGTGTATTCTTAACAAAAATACTATCAGAACTTTTAAATCCGGCACGGTTGCGCGTATGATTTACCTCACGAAACCGAACTTTTTTATCAGAACTTTTTTGAAGCTTTCGCGTAACTTCGCAGCTTTTTTATTCTTGTTCCGATTATTTTTTTGACGGATAACCAAAACGAAAAACCACTTTTCGCGTCAGTTGAAATTCTCCGAAAAATAAAAAAAAGACTTGATTTCAGCGTTTTAACGCGCTATAATGTCAGCATATTTCAACTGATAATGCGTGAGAAGATTGGAGGTGCTTTATGGGGCATATGACGGCAAAACAAGCGGCTGAAAAATGGGGACTTTCCCTTCGCCAGGTCCAGCAATTATTAAAAGACGGGCGTATAGACGGCGTTACCAAATTCGGGCGCGATTATATGATACCGTCTGACGCGCAAAAGCCGGAGGACAGGCGAAGAAAGACCGGACGCAAGCCGTTTCAATAAACGGTCAAACTGTGAGGCAATTTACAAAAAAGTAAAGAAGGTTCCTATATGGGCAAGAACAAATTGGAAGAATCATTTACAGCAGGGGTTAAGCGCGGGGAACGCGGCAGCACCGCCGAGTATCACAAGCTGAAAGACGAAGTAATGCAGGTGGAGCAAATCAAAAGGGGCATTCTTGAAATCGTGCGTGAGGAACACCGCAGGGAGCATCCGCAGAGAAGCCACGACCACAGCCGCTAACCGCCGTTGCGCCTATCCCGCCAGCCAAGGGGCTTACGCGGCGGTATGCGTTAGGCTTTGCGGGGGCTACGCGCCCCCGCGACCTCAAACAAGGAACAGGATAAGAGCAATTCAGATGTTATTAACGCATTGTCCTCTGGAAATAAAAGTATTGCTGATACTCGTTTCACTTTTTACAGGTCGCTTGTCATACAAGGCATAATTGGGAAATGATATGGCTTTGATGTTTTGAAAATGTATTGGCAACCCCGCCGACACAAAAAAATTTTTTCCATTCTGAATCTGAAAATGCAAATGCGGTTCTGACGTATTCCCAGAATTACCGCACATAGCAACCGGCTGTTCTCTTTTTACGCTCTGCCCTGCGCTTACCGCAATACTACCAGGCATTAAGTGGGCTAAAAGTGTGTATTCTTTTTCAGCGTGTCGGATTAAAACATAATTCCCCCGTATGTCTTTAATCAATGGGTCGGTTTTTCCATTTCCCATTATTTTACTGTCCTTGCAGTTGTCTTTCACCTTTACAACAACGCCGTCAGCAGGGGCTAATATTTTCTTTCCATAACAATAATAATCGGAAACAGAAACACCGTTGCCCGAAAAACTTTTCCCGTTTTCGTCTAACATAATAAAATCATAGGCATATCTTTGAGGTATCATATCCCACGAATGAGAAGTTTCCTTTATTACACCCCCATTAACAGCTACCCATGTTCCCTCAAAAGGAAGTGAATATAATATTTGAGGAGTAAAATTATCTTTGTCAGGGGCAGATTTGTACTTGACCGCTATGTATACAAGACCGGCAACTTGTTGAAGGCTTTGTATGAATATTGGAAATATGAGGACAATTTCGAGTATGCCAAACACCCAGAATAAAAAAATATGCTTCCAGATAACCATATCCGAAAATAGCATTGGCAATCCGAGTAAACCTAAATATTTCAGTTTGGATATTACTGAAATAAACTTACGCATACACACCACCCCAAATGAAAAAACATCTGTGTTACTCCTTGAAGGCAAGAAAGAAAATCTTACTCTATTATACCACCGACCCCGCCCGAAGCAACATAAATCTCGAAGCGGTCTGATGCAGTGAAAAATTTAAAAAAGACTTTCTTTCAGCGTTTTAACTCGCTATAATGTTAGCATATTTCAACTGATAATGTGTGAGAAGATTGGCGGTGCTTTATGGGGCATATGACGGCAAAACAAGCGGATGAATTTACAGCAGGGGTTGAGCGCGAGGACAGCGAGGCTTTGGCGACCGAGACCTTACTGAAAAAGCAGTACAAGACGGAAAATGTTTCGCGCTTTATAGCGAGGCATAAACAGCAGATGACGCAAGTGCCGTTTCATACATACCTTGCCGAGTTATGCGCTTCAAAGAATACTGTGCCTGAGCGTATTATCCAAAAAGCCAATATAGCGCGAACCTACGGACATCAGCTTTTTAACGGAGTGCGTAAGCCGTCACGCGACAAAGTGATTCAGCTTGCTTTCGGATTTGAGATGAATCACGACGACGCGCAGAAACTTTTGAAAGCAGCGCGCAAAAATGCTCTCTACGCTAAAGTTGAACGAGACGCCGTTATTATTTACGCGCTGACAAAAAAACTTTCAATAGCCGAAACACAGATATTGCTTGAAGAATTATCAATGCCTATATTGGGGAAAGATGACAAATATGAATAAAACACAAGCGGAACTTTTTCATGAGAGCGCCTTCGCCGCTGAAAAATTCATTTTGCCGCAAGAAATGGCGGCAGATTTTGTTGTGATAGAATTGCTCTCTGAGAATGATTTGGGAAGCACTTTTCTATTATCCAAAAGAGCAGACGGCAGCAAGTATGTTTTGAAGTGCTATCGAAAATCCGAAACAGAGGGCATAGGCAAGGAATCGGAAATAATGCGCGGTTTAAGCCACATTGGGCTGCCAAGCTTTGAAGCGGATTATGATGACGGGGAAGCGGTTTTTGTTTTGCGGGAGTTTGCTCAGGGCATATCGCTTGACGATTATTTAGAGGAAAACACAAGAATCGAACCGGCTTTAACCGTAAAGATAATATCGGCGCTTTGCGATACGTTATCATATTTGCACTCACAGCCCGCTCCAATTATCCACCGGGACGTAAAGCCGTCTAATATCATAATCAATTTAAGCGATAACAGCGTAAAACTTATTGACTTCGGAATATCGCGTACATACACGGAGGGTGCGAAAAATGATACCCAACAATATGGAACAAAACCGTTCTCGGCACCGGAACA
>JAISVZ010000022.1 GCA_031271295.1 Clostridiales bacterium
TTAGATTAATCCGATATTTTTTATTTCTTCCCATTTTGTCCACCGCCGTTTCTTTTATTATAACATAAAACGGCGGTGTTTACTACATATATTTCCTAAATTTCAATGGTACGTTACACTATCGCGGCGGTTGGTTCGTCCAAAATTTTTACGGGAGCGCGGCTAAGCAGCGACCGGGCAAAAGCAATTTTTTGCCACTGACCGCCGGATAAATCCTGCCCGTTTTCTTTTATTTTGCCAAGCGGCGTTTTTATGCCAAGTTTAAGTTCGCCGATTATTTCGTCAAGCCCGGCTTTCCGTGCGGCTTCAAGAATGCGTTCGTCGGTTTTCTGCCCTGATATATCCCCCAAAGCGATATTGTCCTCAAGTGAAATTTGGTAACGCGCAAAATCCTGGTACACAACCGAAAACATAGCCTTAACTTCGCCCGGTTTGTACTCATTAAGTTCCTTGCCGTTTATTAAAATTTCCCCCTCGTATTCGGTATAAAGACCGGTTAAAAGTTTGGTTACGGTGGTTTTGCCCGCGCCGTTTACTCCAACAAACGCGCTGTGCCGCCCGCCGGATATTTTGAAGCTTAACCCGTCCAGTACATATTCATCCGCGCCCGGATACTTAAAACGGACATTTTTAAGTTCAAGAGTTTCAAACTTAGGCGCGTTTTCGTCGGGCTTGGAAAGAATTTCTGCTCCGCCGCTAAGAGCCGCAAACGATGATAAATCCTTCAAATATTCGGCGAAACGCGAAATACCCTCTACGGAAACGGCGCTTCGCCAGCTCAATTCTTCAATCATGCTAAAAACCGCTCCCACAATGCCTATGTACATACCCGCCGAGATTTGATTTGCGGTAACGGAGCGCAGCAGCGCCAAGGCGGCAAACAAACCTACCGCCGCCAAAATAAAACCGGAGCCGTTGCGGGTTAAAAGGGTTTTAAACTGCACGCCCATTTGGGTGCGGCGGCCTTTTTCGTACTGATCCTGATAGGAGTTTACCAAATTATCAGCGTAGCCGAATAAAGTTCGTTCCTCCGCGTATTCCCGGCTTGTCATTACGGAATCCAAATACCATGTGCGGCGGTTGTATTTTTCCGCGTCCCGCTTTGCGCTGTAATTCTTTTTGCCCGCCCGCAGCGACAGCCAAAACATAGGCACCGAAAAAACGCATATCAGCACCGCCGCCCACCACGCCTGAGTAATAATAAGCCCCATTAGGGAAACGCTGCTTGCGATAACTCTTGCCGCGTCTAAATAAGAGGTAAAACCGTCCGTTAAAGAGTTTACCGGGCCGGATGTAACTCTTTGAATAAGCTCCAAGCTTTCGGCGTTTTCAATATGCTTATAGCTTAATGCGGCGTGGGTATCCGCCATTTCGGGCGTTAATACAAGCTCAAGCTTAATTCTTACGCGGGAAATAAAAAGCTCCGCAACCGTGCCTGTTATAACCATTACGCCAAGAACCGAAAGCAGCACCGCCAAGGCAATATACACCTCGCCCTGCGGTTTTGTTTTTTCAAAAACGGCCGTAACGGTATCCACAAAATTCGCCGTAGCCAGGGGCAGCGCAATTGCCGGAAAAACCGCCTGTACAAAGGTAAGCAGTATATAAACGGATGCTTGCAGCGGCGCGGCGGTAAAAACCATGCCAAATACGTCGAGAGGTTTGTAGTTTTTGTTTCGCAAAAAATTACTTCGGTTTTTCCTCATTTATGCCATCACCTTCCGGTTGTAGAGATAGGCTGTAAAATTACTGAGTTTTCCAATATTTTTACCAACTTAAACCATTGTAAAATAACTGCTGAATTTTGTCAAACAAATGTGCAATTTTCTGCACAATCCATGAGTATGCACATATCAATAATTTTTAGCTGCGCCCGCATTTGGCGCAAAGTTTGACAGTGGTTTAAATACCTGAGATAATAATTTGCGGCGTACCGGAGTGTTTAAAATTATTTTGAGTGCTTAACACTAATTACAATTTAATAAAGTTGAAGCCAAGCCAAGCCAGGCAAGGCCAAGCCAAGCCCCCAGAATCGCCGTGATTTTCTGCGTTTTTGGGGTGCCGGTTTCAAACTTTTTAAACAGAATTAGTGTAAGCATAATCCCGAAGGAGTGGTTTTTTTGACAAGCTCGGCGCTATTTCAAATACCGCAATCGAACCGCGGAGAATATTACGTTATGAGCTTGGACACGCAGGTTGCGAAAATTGAACTAAACGAAGCGGGAGGAATTGCTTCTGTAAAAGAACTGATTAACCGTAATTTGCTTCCGCTCGGAGTAACCGGCGAAATGTCTTTAATTGAATGGTACGATGGGCGGCGTATCCCCGCAAGCAGAAAGAACCTTAACGAATTAACCTCACTCATGGAAGGGAGTTTGGGAATACTGCTTGAAAAGAGCATGGCGTTATCGCTTTCGGATTCATTTTGGATTAAACCGGCTGATTCACCTCTTGTATGGAAGGATGTAAATTTTTTTACTAACGAATTTACGGATGATATCGGAGAATTTTTAGTATCCGGAGACGGGCAAATAATTTCATACATGTCGCCAAGCAATACAACGGACGGTATGTACCCTAAGAAGTGGGTAATAATTGACGGATTCAGAGCGCTAATCAAACAGGGCGACTGGCGGCAAAATAAGTTTGATGATTTAAACGAAATTTTCGCCTCCGAACTGCTTCAAATTCTAACACGCCGAAACGATGTCAGCTACGCCCCTTATTTCGCGGCGGGCAATAAAATGTGCGCAAGCTTTAACTTCGTAAAAGAAGGGCAGAACTTAGTTTCGGCATACCGATATCTTTTGAGTGCGGGCAGAAACCCAGACATTTGGACTAAGCGCGATTGTTACGATGCGCTTTTGAAACCGTTTGGTCCGGCATGGATTCACACCATGCTTATTCTTGATTTCCTGATATTTAATTGCGACAGGCATTTTAATAATTTCGGCTTTATTCAAGACGCGCAAACAGGCGAAGTTATTAAGCCCGCTCCCATATTCGATTCTGGTAATTCAGTTTGGGCGGCTCTGCCGTTTATCAGGGTAAGCGATATTAAAGATAGTGACTTTACCGCAAAACCTTTTGCCGTAACCCACGGCAAGCAAATTCAGCTTGTTGATTTGAAACCGTTTAAGGATGAACTGTTCGGCATCCGCGAGCGGGTTGGCGAAATATTTTACCGTATTTACAAAACCGCGCCTGTTGACCGCATACACATTGATTCTATGGCAAGGGTAGTAAAAAACAGGGCGGATACTTTATGCAAGATGGTCAATTAAAAGGGCATAATAAAGCCGCGGAAAACCGAAAGAGGAGACAATTCAAACTTTTATGTATTGCATTATAAACGCTCATGGCTATATTAACGAAACTCAGTGTATATCCCAAATATTTTTCCCAAACGAAAAATTCATAATTGTAAGCGAACCGCAGCCGGAGGGGGTAACTTTGTTATCCTCTCTTTCTTGCGAGAAAATAACCGCGCGGATTTACGAAAACGGCAAATTTGTTTTAGAGGAAGTATTGCCGTTTCCGCAAGCTTTGGGCGAAAACGCAAAAACGCGGTTTTTACCGCAAACTTCAAACGATACGGCAGCGAAATTTTTACCGCAATACAGCCGCGAAGCGCAAGCCCTAAGCGAAACCGCAACCCCCGCGTTTTCAAAAAAAGCGGTATGTAACGCCATACAAAAATCCGTCTTTTACGCCTGCATGAAATACCGCCCGGCAAAAGCTCCGTGGGGTTTGCTTGTTGGCATTCGCCCAACTAAAATTGTGCATGAAATGTGGGAATCGGGTTTTACAACCGATGAAATTAAGCGGTATCTAACCGAATTTTATTTAGCTTCCGATGATAAGGCAAACCTTTGCGTAACCGTCGCCGAGGCGGAGAAGCGGATACTTCGGCAAAACACGCATAACAGCGTAAGCCTGTATATCGGCGTTCCCTTTTGCGTTTCAAGGTGCCTTTACTGTTCGTTTTCGTCCTACATTTTAAAACGCTACGAAAAGTATATAGACGCCTACGTCGCGGCGCTTGTAAAGGAACTTACCGCCGCAAGCGCGTATATTTCAGGCAAAAGCCTGCAAACAATTTATATTGGCGGCGGTACGCCAACATCGCTGACGGCTTCGCAGCTTGAAGTTTTGCTTGGTGCGGTTAATAAGTGTTTTGACATTTCCTCGCTTTCGGAATACACTGTTGAAGCGGGCAGGCCGGATACGCTAAACGATGATAAGCTGAATGTTTTAAAGGCGAACGGCGTTTCGCGCGTTTGCGTTAACCCGCAAACGTTAAATAATGAAACTCTTGTAAAAATAGGGCGGAGCCACAGCGCGGCGGATTTTTACTCCGCCTATAACAGCGCGGTTAAAACCGGGCTTAACGTAAATGTTGATATAATTTTAGGCTTGCCGGGCGAAACCGAACGGGAAGTTAAATATACTCTGGATGAACTTACAAAACTTTCTCCCGATAATTTAACCGTTCACACGTTGGCGGTAAAGCGGGCGTCCGCCTTAAAGGAGCAGCTTGAAAACGCGGAGCTGACGGACGCGGCTTGCGTAAACGAAATGCTGAGTTTATCGGATGCGGCGGCAAGGGAAATGAACCTTTTTCCATATTATATGTACCGCCAAAAAAATATGCTTGGCAATTATGAAAATGTGGGTTACTGCAAAAAGGGAAAAGAGGGTATTTACAATATTCAAATTATTGAGGAAAAGCAGACAATTGTTGCTGTAGGCGCGGGGGCCGCAACCAAGCATTACGACAGCGGCAGAAATTTAATACGGCGCGTTTACAATGTTAAAACGCCGGAAGAATATATAAACAGAATAGACGAAATGATAGAAAGGAAGAATAAACTTTATGAATTTGACAGCGAACACTCTTAAAAGAACATGCATGTGCGCCGAGGTTAGCGAGGCGCATACCGGAAAAACCGTAACCGTGATGGGCTGGGTAAACAAAAAACGCGAGCTTTCCAACTTAACGTTTATTACGCTTAGGGACAGAACGGGTATCGTGCAGATTGTTGTTGACGCCTCTAAAACGGATGACGCAACGGCGAAACTTGCGGCCTCCGTGCGAAGCGAGTTTGTTATTGCGGTAAAGGGAAATGTAGCCGCGCGGACGCCGGAAAATATCAACCCGGATATGAAAACCGGGCGCGTGGAAATTGAAGCTTCGGAATTTGTGGTGTTATCCGAGGCGGAAGTGCCGCCGTTTCAGGTTGCGGATACCGGAGTTAAAGAGGATTTGCGCTTAAAATACAGATACATTGACCTTCGCCGTCCGGAAATACAAAACGCGCTGATAACGCGGCACAACATAGCCCGCGTTATACGCGAGTTCTTAAATTCGGAAGGTTTTTTGGATATTGAAACGCCGTACCTTACCAAAAGCACACCGGAAGGCGCGAGGGATTATTTGGTGCCGAGCCGCATAAATAAAGGAAGTTTTTACGCTTTGCCGCAGTCGCCTCAGCTTTTGAAGCAAATACTAATGATTTCCGGCTTCGATAAGTATTATCAAATTACCCGGTGTTTCCGCGATGAGGACCTGCGGGCAGACCGTCAGCCGGAATTTACCCAGGTGGACATGGAGCTTTCGTTTGTTGACGCGAACGACGTTATGGATGTAAACGAGCGTCTTATTGCGCGCGTAATGAAGGAAATACTGAATCGCGACGTAAAAATACCGTTTAAGCGAATGACATATACCGAAGCTATGGAGCGTTTCGGTTCGGATAAGCCGGATTTGCGCTTTGGCATGGAGCTTGTAAATATTTCGAACTTGGACGCGGTAAAACGGAGCGAATTTCCGGTATTTATAAACGCTTTGGCGGATGGCGGGAGCATACGCGGCATAAACGCGGCAGGCTGCGCGAATTTCCCGCGCAAGCAAATAGATTCTTTAACGGATACCGCCAAGCTTTTTAAAGCCAAAGGGCTTGTATGGATTGCGCTTTTAGAGGACGGCGGTTTTAAATCATCCGCCGCGAAATTTTTCTCGGATGATGCTTTTAAAGAAATTGCGAAATCTTTTGACGCAAAACCGGGCGATTTAATTTTAATTTGTGCGGACAAGGACAGTATTGTATTTGACGCGCTGGGCAATTTGCGCCTTGAAGTTGCGCAGCGTTTGAACTTAACCGATAAGAACGATTTTAATTTTCTCTGGGTTGTGGATTTCCCGCTTTTGGAATACGACGAGGAGGAAAAACGCTATTACGCCAAGCACCACCCGTTTACCGCGCCGCTGGACGAGGATTTGAATTTGTTCGATACAAACCCCTCCAAAATGCGCGCCAAAGCCTACGACATGGTTTTAAACGGAACGGAACTGGGCGGCGGAAGTATAAGAATTTACCGCAGGGACATTCAGGAAAAAATGTTCGGCGTACTTGGCTTTACGCAGGAAGAGGCGTACGCGCAGTTCAGTTACCTTTTGGAGGCGTTTAAGTACGGCGCGCCGCCGCACGGCGGGCTGGCGTTCGGGCTGGACAGAATATGTATGCTGCTAACCGGGCGCGACGCCATACGCGATGTTATAGCCTTCCCCAAGGTAAAGGACGCATCCTGCCCGCTTACCGGAGCGCCGGATGCGGTTTCGGACGCGCAGCTTGACGAGCTTGGAATTGAACTGGAGCCTCATAAGGAGAACAAAAATGATTAGCTCGCAGCTTATTTTGTTGGAGGGTTTGCCCGGAGCGGGTAAAACCACAAACGCAAGGTTTATACATTCGCAGATTGAACTTGGGCAGCTTGAACTTGGCCGCAAAAATGCCAAGTGGATACATGAGGTGGCTGTGCCGCACCCTGTTTTGCTCTACGATGAAGTTGGTTTAACGCGCGGCGAATACAGACTTTTTTTAGCAAAGTTTCCCCAAGCGGCAAACCTATTTGCCGAAATTGCGGTGTTTAGAAAAAATACCCTAAGTATCAGCTTGCCGGAACTTGAGTGGTATTGCAAGGATAAGTTAAGCAGCGCAGCAGTGACGAGTAAACTCTTCCCACCAAAAAGCGCAAATGATTTAAGCAGCGATGTTTATCAATCGCTGCTTTCTTTTAACGCGTGGAATTTTCCGCTTGATGCGTACAAAAAATTCGCTTTGGAAAAGTGGGAGCATTTTACCGCAGAAGCGCTGAAAAACCCGGATGAAGTTTTTATTATTGACAGCGCAATTTTCCAGCACCAGATTTTCAGTTTTTTGTTCAAAAACACGCCCTATGAAGAACTGCAAAGCTTTATCGGTCAAATAACGCAAATAATAAGAGCGCTGAACCCATGCCTTATATATTTGCACAGGGAAAATGCGGATTCTTCGATTAATTACCTTGAAAACGACAGGGGGAGCGCATATTTAGAGTATATATACAACAGAGATAAAAACCAGCCGTATTACGCAAACAAACCCAAAGGCGCGGAAAGCTTTAAGCAGTTTCTGAGGGATTACGGCGCTACGGCGGATATGCTCTTTGACGTTTTCCCATACAAAAAACTATCCGTTGATATTTCCGGGAAAGATTGGGCTTTGTATGAAGATAAAATGCTCAATTTTCTGAATTTAAAACGTATTCCATACCCGGATGCCGCTTTGCCAAACGGCGTTTACACAAATGAAGCGTTTGGGTTTGTGATAAAAGCACACGGCGCATCTATTACAGACCCGGCAGGGGACGAACGAAAACTCTTTCCAAAATCGCAAAACGAGTTTTATGTGGACTGGCTGCCGGTTGTACTGCGGTTTGAAGGCGATAAAATAATAATTTCCGGTTCGCAAATAGCCGATAGATGGACAACTACCGGCTTGATATACGCACGCGGGTAAGTTTAAGCAGTAGCCGTTTACTCATAAACGCGGGTAAGTTTAAGCAGCAGCCGTTTACTCATAAACGCGGGTAAGTTAAAGCAGCAGCCGTTTACTCATGAAGCGCGGGCGAGTTTAAACCTCCCTCTTCCTCATGAAACACAACCCGGTTTCTGCCCGCTTCCTTTGCGGCATAAAGCGCGGTATCCGCAAATTTCAGGGAATTTTCCAGGTTTATTTCTTTATTTAACGGCGAAACGCCAAAACTTGCGGTAACGGAGATTTTTTGCGTTTCGTATTCCACTACCATGTTGTGTATTTCCTGCCGTATACGTTCGATGCAGTTTTTTGCGTCGGGTTCGTTAATGTCGCTTACCAGAATTATAAATTCCTCGCCGCCGTACCTGGCGAAAATATCGTACTGGCGAAGCATTCCCTTAACCTTTTCCGCAACGTCTATTAAAACCTTATCCCCCGCAAGATGCGTAAACTCATCGTTTATGTACTTAAAATGGTCAAGGTCGAATATGGCTATGTACGAGAGCGTTCCAATTCTGGCGGAACGCGCCGCGTGCATTTTCGCCGCCTCCATAAAAAAGCGGCGGTTGTAAATGCCAAGGAGAGGGTCGGTATTGGCCATTTCCTCAAGCTGCTTTTTAACCTTTGAATGCGTGTAGTTGCTTTGAACTATGTATGCCATCGCTAAGCTGAAAATAATACTTATTGCCGCGGTAACCCACGTTATCGGATATGTATACCACCGTTTTATCGGCATTACCCTAAAGTACCAGCCCTCGCTTGATATTGGCAGGTGTTTTTCCATGAAATCTTTTTTGCTGTAGGATGCTTTGTCGTAGGCTTTTCCGCCCGAAATTATAACTTTTTCCTCCCCCGTCGCACCGTCTTTCAGAAAAATTTCGTACGCAAGGTTCATATCGCCGAAATAATTAAAACCTGCGCGTTCCGTTATTTCGTTATATTTAAGGCTCATCGAAAGAAGGCCCCAAAATGTTTCGGCGCCTTCTTCCGATGAAATGTATACAGGATACCTTGCGATAATTGCCGCTTCGCCGTTAACAGCGTTAAAAGGATCGCTGAAAACTATCCCCTTTGTTTCCCTTGCCCTTACCGCCTCCGGGTTTTCCGCGCCCGGCACAAAAAAATCAATTCCTATTGCCGCTTCGTTTTCCGCCGAAGGGTAAGCCTGCGTAACAACGCCATCCGGCGCTAACAAAACGTTTAAAACCATTGTATCTTTAAACAGGATGTGAGCGTAATTTTCGAAATGCCGCGCTTCGTTGTCCGTTTGTACAATCAGTTCGGAAAGCTCTCTCGATTTGTCGGTAAGCGCGTTTATAACTTCCGAAATTTCAGACACGCTCTCGCTCATAATACGCTCCGCCTCAAGAGAGTTGGCGGATGCGACACTTGAAACCGCAACGTAGCCAAGCGCCGCGTAAAAGCCAAGCGCCGCAAAGAACACAACTACCGTCCATGCTGATAATTTTCCGATTTTTTCTTTCATAGTATACCGCCCTAACTATACTTAAACCAAAACGCACATTTTGCTTCCGGTATTTTAAACGCTCCAAACCTGTAGGACATTGCCTATTGCGGCGCTGCCTCCGTATATAAGCTATCTACCGTTATCGTGTCGTATACTTCGTGGTTAATTTCTATTGCCATATTTTCAATCCAGGGGGTAAAAATTGTTTCAAAATATCTGTTTTTATATTGAAGAAGTAAACTCGCCTCTACGTTGGTCGCAATTTCCGAAAGTTCCTGTTCGGTAAACGGTACGGTATCGCCTTCCGCCACGGCCTTATCCTGCCAGTATTTTTGCTCGTCCGCTATAAGCTGGGTAAGCTCCGCTTCGTAATCCGCGCTTTCGGGAACGTAATCGGCGGTGTATTTTTCAAACAACAGTGACGAATATATATTCTCGTGTAAAAGCTCCTTCATGCGCTGCGCGGTTAATCCGTAACGGGTGGTTAAATGCGGAGGCAAAGTGCTAACATAACTCTCCGCATTGTTCTGCGCGTCCGTCAGTTCTTCCGGCTTAGGCTCCAAACCTTCCTCTTTGGCGCGTCTTGCGCATTCTCTTGTTAAACGCACAGTTTCAAGCGTGCGCTGTTTCGCAAGTTCCTCCGCGGTTGTGCCGTCAAAATCCATATCCCATATTTGAACTTCGCCCGCTATTTGCTGAAACTGCGTTACCTGGTTCATAAAATGATATACAAACTCGTATTCCGAAACCGCGTTGCCGTCTATAGTGGCTACCGCCGCGGTTCCGGCGTTAGGGTCTACGGCAGTGTCCAAATCCGTAACGTTATTGTTGTTGTTAAGGTTATTTAATAGCTTAGGCACAAAAATTATTCCCGCCGCAACAAGCCCCGCTACCAAAACAAAACTCGCTACGCCAATAAGAATTTTCCTGTTCATATTTTTAACTCTGCGTTCCTGCCTTTGCAAATCCTTTTTACTTGCCATTTTTAATCAATTCCTCCCGGGTTTTTTAAATTCTAATTTGCCAAAAGATGCGTTATAAATTCTTTTATCCAAAGCGGCGTAATACTTTCGCCTTCTTCGGGTTTATAGGTTATATACGGCGAATGGCTGTGCGCGGTAAAAAACACCTTGCCCTTGTATTTGTTCAAAAAACCTGCAATATCGAAATTTTCGCCCAGCGCAGATTCTTCAAACGTTACAATTACCGCTTGGTTTTTCTGTGATATTTGGCTTATACCCATGTTATGAGCTTTTGCTTTAAGGGTAGCAATATCAAGTAAGGTTAAAACGCTTTTGGGGATATCGCCGAAGCGGTCTGTAAGTTCGTCGGTAACATCCGCCAAGTCGATCTCGTTTTCTATTGCCGCAATTTTTTTGTAAATTTCAAGCTTCGCCTCTTCGTTTTGAATATAAAAATCCGGTATAAAAGCGTTAACTTTTATATCTATCGACGTTTCAAAACCTTTTGCTTTTGTATCGCCCGAAATTTCCGCAACCGCCTCGTCGAGCAAACGGCAGTACAGCTCGTAACCCACGCTGTCCATATGGCCGTGCTGTTCGGCGCCTAAAAGGTTGCCCGCGCCGCGAATTTCCAAATCCCTCATTGCGATTTTAAAACCCGAACCGAACTCGGTAAATTCCCTTATTGCCTGAAGCCTTTTTTCCGCAACTTCATCTAAAACCTTATCCTTTTTGTACATTAAGTACGCGTAGGCGATTTTATTCGAACGCCCCACGCGCCCCCGCAGTTGATAAAGCTGCGCAAGCCCCATACGATCCGCATCGTTTATAATTATAGTGTTTACGTTCCCAATGTCAAGCCCGGTTTCGATGATAGTTGTACAAACCAATACGTCTATGCGGCGGTCGATAAAATCCTTCATTATATTCTCCAGCGCCCGTTCGCTCATTTGCCCGTGCGCGTAGGCAACCGAAGCGTCAGGAACAAGCTGTGAAATTTTATTCGCCTGCTCTTCGATACTGCGCACGCGGTTAAACAAATAATACACCTGCCCGCCGCGGGCAAGTTCGCGGTGTATGGCGTCGCGCACAAAGTCAATATTATATTCCAAAACATAAGTTTGCACCGGGTGACGCTCCAGCGGAGGCTCTTCAAGCACGCTCATATCCCGAAGGTTTGTAAGGCTCATATGAAGCGTGCGCGGTATGGGCGTTGCCGAAAGAGTTAAAACGTCCACGTTTTCGGTAAGCCTTTTCAGCTTTTCCTTTTGCCCAACGCCGAAGCGCTGTTCCTCGTCCACAATAACCAGCCCCAAATCCTTAAACTCAACATCCTTTGAAAGCAGGCGGTGAGTTCCGATAACAATATCCGAAAGCCCTTTGGAGAGCTTTAGCAAGCTTTCCTGCTGCTGCCCTTTTGTGCGGAAACGCGATAAAAGCTCCACCGTTACCGGGAAATCCTTCATGCGCTGCGTAAATGTATTGTAATGCTGCTGCGCCAAAATTGTTGTTGGCACAAGGTAGGCAACCTGTTTGTTATCCTGCACGGCTTTAAACGCCGCGCGTATGGCAACCTCCGTTTTGCCGTACCCAACGTCGCCGCATAAAAGCCTGTCCATAACCTTGCCGCTTTCCATATCCGCCTTAACCTCTTCTATGGATTGAAGCTGGTCGTCCGTTTCGTCAAACTCGAAGCCGTCTTCAAATTCCGCCTGCCATACGGTATCCGGCGAAAACATGTACCCTTGCTGTTTTTGGCGTTTGGCGTAAAGCTGTATTAATTCCTCCGCCAAAATTTTTACCGCCTTTTGGGTACGGCTTTTCGCCTTGTGCCACTCCGCGCCGCCAAGCTTATTTAATTTGGGCGAAGCGTCGCTGCCGCCAATATATTTTTGAACCGCGTCCATTGAGTTAACCGGAACAAAAAGCGTGCCGCCGTCCGAATAGGATAGGCGCATATAGTCCCGGCTTATGTTTTCCGTTATAATTTTTTCAATTCCCCGGTAAACTCCTATACCGTGGCTTCGGTGAACAACATAATCCCCCGTTTTTAAATCCAGAAAACTTTCTATTTTAGCCGCCTTTTTGGGTTTTTTGGCGTAGCGTTTTTTTTCGGCGCCGAAAACTTCTAAATCCGTTATTACCGTGAAATTTATATACTGGTAGGTAAAACCGCGCCTAAGAGCTCCGGTTGATACCGCAACAGTTCCGGGGTTTATTTTATAGCCGTTCAAATCCGGCACAAAAACCGCGTTTATACCCTCGTCTAAAAGCTCGCAAACAAAGCGTTCGGCTTTGGATTTTTGCCCGGATAAAAACAAAACCGCGTGCGAATTCATTAGCATAAACTTAATATCCGAATATAAAAACGCAAGGTTTCCGTTAAAAGAACCCACGGATTTTACCGTAAATGATATTATTTCCTTTAGCGTAAAATCCGGAACGTTTTGCGCAACCGAAGAGAACAGCACACACGGGAATTTCCCCGCCAAATGCAAAATTTGAGCATACGAAAATACCATATTCATTTGCTGGGGCAGCATATACCCCTTTTGAATACGGTTTTCTATCGACTGCGAAAATTCCGTAAATACGGTTTCACTGTGGCTTTTTATACGCGAGGGTTCGTTAAAATAAATTATTGTATCCGGCGGGAAGTAATCCAAAAGCGTTATTTCGCCGCCGTAAAAAAACTGCGCGTATCTGTCCAAGCCGGATACGGTTTCCCCTTCGGTTAAAAGACGCAAATCCTCCCCAACTCCGTGCGCGAGGTTTGCCGCTTCCTCAAACAAATTTTTGCTCTTTAACGTTTTGGAATACTTTTCGTACGCGGCGCTTAGTTTTTTAACCGCGCTATCGCGCGTTTCGTCGTTATATACCAATTCCTTGGCGGGAAACACGGTTATTTCGTTTACGTTGTTAACCGACCTCTGGCTTGACGTGTCAAGGATTCTTATTGAATCCACGGTATCGCCCCAAAATTCCACCCTGTACGCCTCAAAGCCTATGGGCGTAAAAATATCCAAAATTCCGCCGCGCACGGCAAACTGCCCCGCGCCCGAAATTTCCGAAGCGGTGTTGGTATAGCCCATGTTAACTAACTGCCTGGTTAAAACATCAAGCTTGAGTTCGTCCCTGGTTGAAATTTTAATAATGTGTTCGCTGAAAATTTCCTTGGCGGTTAACCTGTCGAAAAGAGTTTCAACGGTTAACACAACAGCTTGGGCACTTCCGTGCAACAATGCGTTTATGCAGTTAAGCCTGCTTTTTAAAATATCGCCGCTTTTAACGTCGGCGCTGTAAAAAACAATGTCCTTCGAAGGGAAATGAAACACTTTATCTTTGTAAAAAAACCGCAAATCCTGGTATACTTCCTTTGCGTCAAGCTCCGAGGAACAAACTACAACAGGTATTTTGCCAAACTTGTGCGCAAGCGCCCACAATAAATGGATTTTTTGCGAGTCAAGCACTCCCGTTGCAAGCGCGGGAGTTTTGCCCGCCTCAACCGCTTGCGCAAGGCGGTTAAAGCTTTCCAAACCCGTTAACGGTGTGTATAATGCGTTCAATTTTGAGGCTTCACCTCTTTCGGTTACTGGAGTAAGATGAAAACAGTTTGTTTTTATTTCGATTTTTGCCGCGATTGCGCGGCGTGAGGGTTAAGATGAACAAATTAAATTTTTTCGTTTATAACATCTGTATTGTAAATTAGTTTCGCTATCCCATTCACCTTTCCGGCTTTCGCCGCACGGAATTTTTTAAATTTAGCGCTTTCAATTTCGTGCGTTCTGCTTTTACTGGAAACTATTCTAAAGTACAATATGTAATTTTTAAGTTGATTTTTAAGCGCAGCTTCCGTACTTTCAAGCTGAGAGGCCGCGTCTGTTAAATCCCTGCCCTTAAGCTCAATTAAATAAGCGGCGCTTGTTGTTTCGTTCAAAAGCAAAAAATCGCATTTTTTGCCTTCTGTTAAAACAACACCGTCAATTCTGTAATGCGTAACTTCCGCGCGATTGATATTTTCCGCTGTATGTTTTCTTTGGCTTCCGCCGTCCTTCGACACGATAATTTTTTGCCGCGATTCACATAATGAATTAAACCCGGTAAGAGGCAAATTACTCATCCCCTTCTGATTGCGGCATAAGGCCGAGCAAACTGTCAAAATCCCTGTTTATTGCGGTTGATATTTCGTCGATAAGTTCGTTTTGAATTAGCCCAAGTTCGGCATCAATACAGTTCTCCGCTGCTCCGTCTTTAATAAACCATCCGCTTAAAGCCTTTGTTTGAATCCAAAACTGCTCATTTACAATTTCGTTTGCCTTAGCTTGCTTTTCTTCCGGAATTTGCCCCGCAAACAAAAGGTTGTTGATACTGCCCAAAACATACGGGCTGTGGGTGGTTAAAATAACATTATGCCCCGCGTTACCCGCCAAGGCAATAAAATCTATAATCAGTTTTTGGGAAGCGGGAAATAAGTTCGATTCCGGTTCCTCAATTATAAACGTTGCAGGTTTGCCATGAAGCATGTAGTAGAAAAGGAGATTTAAAATCCACACAACCTCCTGCTGACCGGAAGAGGCGAAACCTATACTGACAGATTTTTCGGAACTGATGACCAAACGTTCGTCGCCGTTTTGGTAATTATATGACCCTTTTAAGATTTCCCTGGCCAATTTCTTTGCCAAATCCAAAACCGGTTTATTCCTTTTCGTTTTTAAAGGGTTTGTGTTTTCAAGCCCCGTTAGCCCGTTTTGAAATTCCGGCCTTAGCCTTATTATGTTTTCCAAATAACGCCTTGTGCAAAAATCAATTGTTTGCTTTTGAGAATCCTCCATTGTTGAATAAATGTAGTTTAACTGCAAAGCAAGAAGAGTAATCATACTCCTGCCCGCAGGTATATATATATTTTCAGACTTGTCTTTAAATAAATTCCCCAATTCCTCACGAATAAGCGCCTTTTCCTCATTGGGAAACGATGCCGTGCAATTTCCAGAGGTATTGTCACACCGAAGTAAAAATTCGGTTATGTTCGGACTATATTCAATAGAATTGGCACCGATCGAATCATATCTGTTTTTTTTCGGTGCAATTTTTATGAATGTTTCTTCATCATAATAGTATTCCAAGCGCATTCCTTTATGCAAACCCCAATACGAACCGAAAACTCTGATGAATTTTTCCTGAAGTTCCTCACTTAGCGCATGCAAAAATTCGTCTGGAATTAAAACCCATTCATCCATAATTGTAGCTCGCTTAATTATCAACGAAAAAATATCATCCTTAACCGTCCTAAAAAAATACAAAACCTTAGCGACAGTGCTTTTACCGGACGATTGGCTTCCGGTAAAAACCATCCATTTATTGCAGGATATTTCGGCATGCGAAATTGGACCAAGCTCATTTATAATTACCCTTTGCATAAATCATCACCTTTCAAATGCCTTCTTCACGCCAAAGCTTTTTGGCATTCGCGGTTTTTTCTCAAAACGCGGTTTTGCCGCAAAAAAGCCGCCCATTTTCCGAACCTTTTATTCCCCGCCGGAAACCTTAACTTCCCCCACATACAAAGACGGAGAACCGAACGTTCCCCCGCCGCCCGGCAAATCGAAGAACAAATTATCCGCGATACCTTTTATGTTTTTTATAAGCTCATAAAAATTTCCCGCCACGGTAAACTGCTCAATGGGGTAGGATATTTTGCCGCCTTGCACAATAAACCCGTCCGCTTTAAGCGAAAAATCCCCGGATACCGCGTTTGTGCCGGAATGAAGCCCCGCAAGGCCGTTTACATATATCCCGTCAACCATCTTTTCCAAAAGCTCGTCCTCGGTTGTTTCCCCCGGCGATACAAAAAAGTTCAAACACGCCGTTGTAACCGGAGATTTATACGACCCTTTAAAACCGTTGCCGGTGGATACTGTATTATCCCTGGCGGCGGATTTTAAGTTATACAAATATGTTTCTAAAATTCCGTTTTTAATAACCGCCTTATTATACGCCGCAACTCCTTCGGAATCAAAGGGGATTTGCGAAAGGCTTTTATCGCATAGCGCATAGTCGTTTAACGTAAAAATATCCGACGCTATTTTTTCGCCAATTTTCCCGCCCAAAAGCGAAAAACCCTTTTGCACATTTTCGGCGAAAAATATTCCCGAATACACGGCTATTAAATCCGCAGCAATTTTGTTTTCAAAAATAACCGGGTATTTTCCGGTTTTAACATCCCTTGCGCCAAGCATAACCACCGCGTTTTTAACCGCTTTTTTCGCCAAACCCACTTCATCGAAGCCGGTAAAATCCTTCCCGGCGAAAATATCCCATCCCATTTTGGTTTGGGAATTTTCCTCGGCCTGGGCGTACACATACGCGTAGGCAATGTTGCTTTTGCGGCTTAAATTAAGACCGGCCGAATTAAAAATATGAATTTCGCCCTCGCTGTTTCCAACCGCAGCGTGCGGCACCTGCTTTATTCGCGCGTCCTCGCCGTATGCGGCTTTTTCCATAACCTTTGCCTTTTCAATTTTTTCCGCCGCCGGCATTTCGCTTACTTTTTCATCTTCCAATTGAATGTATTTTTCGCTCCCGGCGTAAATAGTTTCCTTTTCCTCATCTATTACCGCCGCGCCGGATTTTGCGCTTTCAATTAAAAATTCCGCCGCGTCCGCGTCAATTTTCGCGGTATACGAATAACCGGTTTTGCCGTTATAATTCCCCCTAAACGACAACCCGGCGGATTTTGCGTTTTTAAATTCCTTAACCTCGCCGTTATATATCTTTGCCAAAAACGCGTTACCTTTTTCATAATAAATTTCGTAATCCGTAAAACCCGCCCGCTTCGCTTTTTCAAACACCAAATCCTTAAAATCCGCAAGTTCCATATATTATTCCTTCCCTCCAACCGTAATTTCCATAAAGTTATTCCTTCCCTCCAGCCGCAAGTTCCATAATTTATTCCTTCCCGCCAACTGTAATTTCCTTTACGCGTATCATAGGCTGGCCTACGTTTACAGGCACGGAACCGCTTTCCGAGCCGCATACTCCCTGCGCCAACTCCAAATTATCCGCAACCATATCTATATTTAAAAGCACATCCGAGCCCTTGCCGATAAGAGTTGCCCCGCGCACAGGTTCCGCAATTTTGCCGCCGCGTATCATATACCCTTCCACAACCGCGAAGTTAAATTCGCCTGTTGCGGGCGTAACGGAGCCGCCGCCCATCTTTTTGGCGTAAAGCCCGTAATCCACACTTGAAATAATACCGTTTTGGCTGTCCGTACCCGGCGCTATAAATGTATTTGTCATACGCGATGTGGGCGCGTATTTGTAGGATTCGCGCCTTGCGCTTGCGGTGGATTCGGCGTTCATTCTTTTGCCGTTTAACTTGTCCACCATGTACGATTTTAAAATTCCGTTTTCAATAAGTACATTGCGGCGGGTTATTTCCCCCTCGTCGTCTATATTAATCGAGCCGAATTCATTTGCAAGCGTTGCGTCGTCTATTGCCGTAACCTTATCCGATGCAATTTTTTCTCCCATTTTGCCGCAAAAAACCGAAGCGTTTTTTGCAACCGAAGTAGCCTCCAAGCTATGCCCCGAAGCTTCGTGAAATATTACGCCGCCAAATCCGTTTTCAATTACAACGCACATTTTCCCGCCGGGCGCTTCCTTAGCCTTTAGCATTGTAACCGCCGTTTCCGCAATTTCCCTGCCTATTTTATACGGGTTAAGCCCCTGAACAAACTCAAACCCGCGGCACGCCCCAGGCCCTAACGACGCGGTTTGCTTTTCGCTTTCGTTAGAAGCCACCGCCGCGAAACTTGCCCGCGAACGCACACGCAAATCCTGCGCCCAAAGCCCGTTTGAGTTCGCGATAAGAATATTGCTTACAACATCCGCGTAGCCTCCGCTTGTTTGGGTAACAAGCGGGTTATATTCCATGGAAGCTGCGTGAGAGCGTTTTAAAATTTCAACAACTTCCCTTTTTTGCGACGAATCCGGCATTACTACAACCTTGTGGCGGTTTTGAATTTCCGTATTTATAAACCCTTTAACCGTATTTAAAGCATTTACCTTTGAAACCGCGGCCGCCGCTTCTTTCGCAATTTTAATGAAATTTTCCGCGCCCAAATCGTTGGTGTAAACATAAACGGCGCCAAGCCCGTTAAAAATGCGAATACCCGCGCCGTAATCCATACCGGAAACGCTTTTTTCGCATATTCCGTTTACTACGGAAACGCTGTTTCGAACGGTGCTTTCCAAAAACACCTCGGCAAAATCCCCGCCGGTTGAAAGCGCGGCGGTTAAAACATCGTGAATTAAATTTTTACTAATCATTTATTCATCTCCCTGGTTGCATGGGCGAGCAGCGCGGTGGTCTTTCCGCGCGACCAGCCCTGGTTGCATGGGCGAGCAGCGCGGCGAATTTTCCGCGCGACCAGCCTATTACACTACATAATCCGCCGGACGCTCCGCTTTTTCGTATGAAAACAATATAGCCTGCGTAATACGCGAGGAAGCCATTCCGTCCCCGAACGGATTTTTCGCGTTTGCCATTTTTTCGTACAACTTTTTATCCGTTAATAGGAGCGACGCGCTTTTATAAATTTCGTCCTCCTTAACGCCCGCCAAAAGCAGAGTTCCCGCCGCCAAGCCTTCCGGGCGTTCGGTAACGTTTCGAAGCACCAAAACCGGCTTATCCATAGAAGGCGCTTCCTCCTGCAAACCGCCGGAATCCGTGTATATAAAATACGAGCGGCTCATCAGGTTGTGCATATCCATAATATCGAGCGGGTCTATTAAATGGATACGCGGCTTATCCTTTAAAATTTCAAAAACCGTTCGGCGCACCGCCGGGTTTAAATGTACGGCGTAAACAAGCTCCACATCCGTATTTTCCTGAACAATCCGAAGCACCGCCCTGCAAATATTGGCGATACCCTCGCCGATATTCTCCCCCCTGTGCGCGGTCATTGTAATTATTTTTTTGCCGAAATCCAGCCTGTTAAGCAAGGGCAGGCCGAACACATAATCCTTTTTAACGGTATCTTTAATAATATCTATCGCGGTATTTCCGGTTATAAAAATATTTTCGCCCGGGATGTTTTCGCGCAGTAAATTCCCCTTCGATACCGATGTTGGCGCAAAGTGCAAATCCGCCAAATTTGCGGTAAGGCGGCGGTTCATTTCCTCCGGGTATGGCTGGTACTTGTCGTTTGTGCGAAGCCCCGCCTCAACATGCCCAACCCGAACTCCCGAATAAAACGCCGCAAGCGATGTTGCGAAGGTTGTTGTTGTATCGCCGTGCACCAAGCACAAATCCGGCTTGGCTAACTTAAACACGCCCGCCATTTCGGTAATTACCGCCGATGTGATGTAGGTAAGAGTTTGGCTTTGCTTCATTATATCAAGGTCGTAATCCGGTTTTATTTCGAAAATATTCAGAACCTGATCCAGCATTTGGCGGTGCTGCGCGGTTACGCAAACAGTTGATTCAATGTTTTCGTTTTTCGAAAGTTCCTTTATAAGCGGAACCATTTTTATAGCTTCCGGCCTTGTGCCGAAAACGCTCATCACCTTTAATTTTTCCATATACATTTTCCTTTCCGAAATTATTCTAAAGCGCCGCTTTTACTGCCTATGAATTTATTTCAGTATATGTTTGCCGCTGTTTAATTCTTCGAATATATTAAGAATTTCCTCGGCGCGGTTTATAAACGTATGGTATTTTTTCACCTTTTCAAAACCCTGTTTGGCTATTCTAAGCCTTTCATCTTCGTGCCGCAGATAATAGTTAACCTTTTCGGTAAGTGAAGAGAGGTTGTTCGGGTCGTAAAAAACTATTTCTTCGCCTTCAGCAAATTCCTCACGCAAATAGTCCGTAGGGTCGGTAATGCAAAGAGCTCCTCTTATCATTGCGGATAAAACGCGGTCGTGCCCCGCGTCCATACCCCAGGAAGGCATGGTGTTAACTAATATTTTGCAGCTTTCCATAAACTTTCTGCCGGTATCGGCGTCTATTTTGCCGTAATAAACGCAGTTGGGGTAACTTACGGCATCCGTCAAATCCCAATCGTCGCCGAATAAATGAAGGTTAACGCCCGCCTCAAGAAGAGCCTTTACGGCCGAATACCTTTTTTCAAACCTCACCTGCATATCTACCACCATGCCGCTTGCTATCATTAAAGCAATAACCAAGTCGTCCGGAGCGTCTTTGTTTAAAACATCACAATAGCACTCTTCCAGAAGTTTTGCGCCCTTTGCTTTTCTGAACTTACTAAGCGCCTTTTCCATCAAATAGCGAAGCTCCGGTTTTTTTGAAGCGCTATGGCGCTTAAATAAATCCAGCCCAAGCGTTAGGCTGTTTATAATTACAACATCATTGTTTCGCTCGTGCTTAAAAAGATTCTCCGGTTCAAAATCAATTTCGGCGGGAATTGTTAAAAACCGGTGCAGCGCCATGCGGTTATACATATTGGCATACCGAAGGTCGTTTCGGTCGTGCCATGTGCAAATTATCCCTTCTTCATGCGTTGCGCCTATTGAAATTATTGCGTAAGGCCTGTCCATTCCTATAACAAAAAGAGGCGCTTTAAAACCTCGCGGCCTTATTTCGCCAATTGCCGAGGGATGAAAGGTAATATAAAAATCGCTTGAGGCAAACGTTTGGGCGGTTTGCGCATCCAACACCGCGTTTAAATCTTTAAGTGAAATATAATTAGTATCGCATCCAATGCTTTCAAACGCCAGCATGAAGTTTTTAGCGGACGAATCCATAATTTGATGCTTAAATACATCGCCTATTACGGTAACTTTGTACTTTTTTTTCCTTTGAACGGGTATAACGCCAAAAAAATCTTTTATTTTTTGGATGTCCCCCGTGCCTTCTTTATATTTTTTTAACAAGTTCCAGGTTTTCGCGTACCGCGTTAGAAGGGCGTGGTCCGATGGTACGGTTAACAGCGCGGGTATATACAAAACGGGAAGAGCGCCGCCGCGCATACATTCATAAAATTTGCTTTGAAGCAGCTTAAAGCTATCCGCCCAATAAAAAACAATATTATCCTTTTTAAGAACAGAGCCTATATCCGTAAAATCAACAGCCAATTTTATAATATTCAGGTTAGTTTCAAACACGTACAGTTTCCTGCCTTTTTCAAGCTTTGCCGCCAAGGCCTTAACGTGATAACCCAAACCCAAACCGAATACGGCAATATCGCGCCGCGCCGCGTAATTTTTTTCGGCAAAATCCCTACCCTCTTTTTCCGCGTCGTAACCGGAGTGCAGCATTTTTGAAACACCGCCGGAGGTATACATTACGGTTAAAGCTCCATTTTTATCCTTGGTTGTTTTGTATTTTTCATAATCAACTTCGAACTCATGAAGCTTCTGCGTAAGTTTTTCTTCGCCAAAAATCATAGTTATCCACCCGCTTAAAACCGTCAGCCATTTCGGCCATATTCAAATTCTTCAAATAAATCAATTATTTCCTCGGCGCGGTTTATAAACGTATGGCGCGCCTTAACCTTTTCGTATCCGTTTTTTGCTATTCTAAGCCTTTCGGCCTCATTATTCAAATAATAATTTACCTTTTCCGTAAGCGTAGAAAGGTTGTTCGGGTCGTAAAAAACTATTTCCTCGTTTTCGGCAAATTCTTCCCGCAGGTAGGGCGTAGGGTCTGTTATGCAAAGCGCTCCCCTTATCATTGCGGACAGAATGCGGTCGTGCCCCGCGTCCATTCCCCAAGACGGCATACTGTTAACTAATATTTTGCAGTTTTCCATAAACTTTCTTCCGGTATCGGCCTCAATATTACCGTAGTAAACGCAATTGGGGTAATTGGCGGCATCCGTTAAGTTCCAATCCATGCCGAATAAATGAAGCTCAATTCCTTCCTCAAGCAGAGCCTTAACAACAGAATATCTTTTTTCATACCGCACTTGCAAATCTATCCCAAAACCTATATCCATCGTTAAGGGAATAAGCAAATCACCGGGGGTATTTTCGCCCAAAATATCCTTGCAGCACTCTTCCAAAAGCTTTGCGCCTTTCGCCTCTGTGAAATTGCTAAGGATTACCTCGGAAATACCGCGGATTTTCTCGCTTTTTTTGGAGTTTAAAATGTTAAAAAGGTCAAACCCGCGCGATATATTGTTTATAATTACAACGCCAAAATCTCTTTTTTTATTGAAAATATCGCCAAGCTCAAAGTCGATTTCGGCGGGTACCGTTAAAAATTTATGTATTGAGCCTGTGTGGTACATACCGGCGAAGCGCAGGTCGTTTCGGTCGTGCCATGTGCAAATTACTCCTTTTTCATGAGTTATTTCGCGCGTGTTTACAACATACGGCCTATCCATACCTATTGTAAAAAGAGGCGACGTTAAAACTCCGGACGTTTTGCGCCCAATCGTTGAGGGATGAAACGACACATAAAAATCGCTGTTTTTAAGCATTTCGGCTGTTTTCTCATTTAACTCAGCGTCTAACTCGCTCAAAGAAATACAGTTTGTTTCGCAGCCGATACATGAAAATGCCAGCAGAAAATTTTTCGCGGACGAATCCACTATTTGATGAAAATGCTCATTGCATATAACGGTAACGCTGTATCTTTTTCCCCTTGAAACGGGTTTTACATTAAAGTAACTTTTTATTTCCTGAATATCACAGGATTTTATTTTATAGCCTTTTATAAATTTCCATGTTTTTGCTAAGTTTGTTAGAAGGGCGTAGTCTGAGGGAACTGTTAAAAGCGCGGGCGAATACATGGCAAGCAAAGCGCCGCCGCACGCGCACTCATAAAATTTGCTTTGAAGCAGCGCAAAGCTTTGCGCCCAATAAAAAACAACATTATCCCTTTTAAGAACCGCGCCTATATCCGTAAAATCAATAGCTAACTTTATTATATTAAGGTTTGTTTCAAACACGTACAGCGTTTTGCCTTCTTCCATTTTTTCCGCCAAAGCTTTAATGTGATACCCCAAACCCATACCGAATACCGCAATATCGAAGCCCGCTGCGTATTTTCTTTCGGCAAAATCCCTGCCTTCCCTTTCGGCGTCGTAAGCCGAATGCAGCAGCTTTATCTTACCTTCCGTTAAATACTGCGCGTTTAAGGCGCCCTTTTTATCCCTTGTTATTTGGTAAGCTTGTTTGTTTAAAGTGAATTCATTCAACTTTTCCGTTAGTTTTTCCTCGTTATAAATCATGCGTCTATCTCCCATTTTACCAGTGTGCAAAAATAAAAGAGCATACCGCCGTAATTGGCAATATGCTCCCCAAAATTACTATTGCATAATTTCAACAACAACATGCTTATCTTCGTGCATGGCGGCGGCTTTTACAACCGTGCGGATTGCCTTTGCAATTCTGCCCTGCTTGCCGATAACCTTACCCATGTCGTCCGAAGCCACTTTAAGCTCCAAAATGGTAGAGCGCTCCCCGGTAATTTCCGAAACGGAAACCGCGTCAATATCGTCTACCAAGTTTTTTGCGATTAGTTCCAATAATTCCTTCATAGCTATATTCCTTTCTTACCTGCATTACACTGCGCCCGCTTTTTTAAGCAGCGCTTTGGCGGTATCCGTGGGCTGAGCTCCGTTTGAGAGCCACTTTTTCGCTTCCTCAACGTCTACCTTTAATACGGACGGGTTTTTTGTAGGGTCATATATTCCAAGTTCCGCAATGTACCTGCCGTCGCGAGGGTTTTGAGACTCCGCAACAACTATTCTGTAAAATGGGTTCTTTTTTGCGCCCATTCTTGTTAACCTTATTTTAACAGCCATTCTTGCACCTCCCTTCAAAATGACGCATATATGAAAAGCATACTTTTACATAAACGGCAACCGCATTTTTCCCCGCTTGCCGCGCGAAGCTTCGGTAAAAGTTTTCATCATTTTCTTCATTTCCTCAAACTGTTTTAACAGCCTGTTTACTTCCTGAATGCTCCTGCCGCTTCCGGAGGCAATTCTTTTTTTGCGCGACCCGTTTAAAATGTGCGGGTTTCGCCTCTCCTGCGGCGTCATGGAGCGGATTATCGCCTCGATAAAGGCAAAATCCTTATCGTTTATATCCTCGTCTTTAATATTTAAATTCCCCATGCCGGGAATCATACCCAAAATATCTTTTATGGAGCCCATCTTTTTTACCTGCTGCAACTGAGAAAGAAAATCCTCCAGCGAAAATTCGTTCGTTCGCATTTTCTTTTCAAGTTCCATAGCCTCTTTTTGGTCGAAAGCGGATTGCGCCTTTTCTATAAGGGATAAAACATCCCCCATGCCGAGTATACGCGACGCCATTCTATCCGGGTAGAAGGCTTCCAAATCCGATGCTTTTTCGCCCATACCAACAAACTTTATGGGTTTGCCGGTTACGTGCCTTATTGAAAGAGCCGCGCCGCCGCGTGTGTCGCCGTCGAGCTTTGTAATAATTATGCCGTCCAAGCCAAGCTGCTCGTTAAAGCTTTGCGCAACGGTTACCGCGTCCTGCCCTGTCATAGCGTCTATTACTAACAAAATTTCCTGAGGGAAAACGGAGGTTTTAATTTCGGTTAGTTCCGCCATCAGTTCTTCGTTTATGTGCAAACGCCCGGCGGTATCCAGTATAACAACGTCGAAATAATTGTCCTTAGCGTGGCTAAGCGCCGCTTTGGCAATATCCACAGGGCTTATTTTATCTCCCATTGAAAAAACGGGAATGTTATAGTTGTTTCCCACAACCTGAAGCTGTTTTATTGCGGCGGGGCGGTAAATATCGCACGCCGCAAGCAGAGGTTTTTTATTTTGCTTTTTGAGATAACACGCAAGCTTGCCCGCGGCCGTTGTTTTGCCCGCGCCCTGAAGCCCGGCTAACATATAAACGGTGGGCGGTTTGGATGAAAAGGTTAACTTCGCGTTTGCGCTTCCCAAAAGCTCCGTAAGTTCGCCGTTTACTATTTTTATAACCTGCTGGCCGGGCGTTAAGCTTTTAAGCACCGCTTCGCCTATTGCCTTTTCGGTAACCTTATTTACAAAATCCTTAACAACCCTAAAGTTAACGTCCGCTTCTAAAAGGGCAAGCTTTACCTCGCGAAGAGCCTCTTTAACATCCTTCTCGGTAAGGGAACCCTTGGAGTTAAGCTGCTTAAATACGGATTTCAGTTTTTCGGAAAGAGATTCAAATGCCATATAATCACCCCTTTAAGCTGTTCGGTTATTTATACCAATTCTAATTTAAAATGTTGAAGCCAAGCCCCAAAATCGCCGATTTCAAACTTTTTAAACAGAATTAGTTTTAGCGTTATGCGCGCGTGCCGCCAATGCGAAAGAACGGTAAATTTACTATTCTATTGAGTTTAGCAAATAAGCTTTAATTTCATTTAACAGCGGCCCAAAATCGCAGTTTGGCCGCGTGCGGCAGTTTGAAGCAATTTCGTCTATTTTTGAACTTAGCTGCTGCACCTCTTGCTTTTTTGCCAAATAATCCGCAATAAGAGAAAGCTTTTGTTCGTAGTTTTGCAGAGTTTTTTCGCTTTTTAAAATACTTTCTCGAACTCCCTGCCGCGAAATACCAATTCTTTCGGAAACCTCCGCAAGAGAATAGTTAAACAGATAATACATTTCATATATCTGCTTTTGCTTTTCGGATAAAAGTTCGCCGTAAAAATCGTACAACATGGTATTATAAAAGGTTTTATCCATACGCTTCACACTTTGCATATATAAAAATTGACGGCGGCTGACACCCTGTAAAGTAAAGCACTTTACAGGGATTATAAGCGCGGAGCAAAAATGTGTCAAGTAAAATAATAAATTTAAAAAACCCTCGTTATGAGCTTTTATACTCAGCAAACGGAGGGCTTTTTAAGTTAGGACGATAAATATTCCCCTTGCGGGGGCGAGTAGCTACCAGTATACGTACTGGAAATGGGCATCACATGTTTAGGTTTCAAACCCCTTGCGGGGGCGGGCAGCTACCGCACAATAACCTTACTGAAACGCGATTACCGCATACATCAAGCCAATTGAGAAATTCATGCAGAAATGCGCTATCATGCAAGCTACGCAGTTTTTTGTTTTCAGGAAAAATATGCTGAGGATAATTCCCGCAACCAAAGCCCAAATTACGTTGGCAACTCCCATATAAATATGAATAAGCGAAAAGCAAACCGACGGTATTAAAACTGTTGCCCAAACCGGCAGTTTGCCTTTAAGCAAGGATATTCCGTATCCTCTGAATATAAACTCCTCAGCGATAGGGGCCAGTGTGATGCTGGAAACAAAAAACATGAAACCGCCTTCGCTATTTGTCGGCGATGTTTGCTTATATATCCCCAATATGTCCGGAAGTAAATTCAGAAACACGAAACAGCCTATTCCAAGGATTACCGCTAAAAAAATATGCTTGACGTTAAAGGATTTTTTAGAAACGCCAACGTCGCAAAAAGCAACGCCTTGTTTTTTCATGCGAAGCAGGGCAATACAGAAAGCGATGACATAATTGAAAGCCAATATGTAGGCAATATACTTTGATATCGCGTTTGATACCGCTTCGCTGTTACGGCTGACAAGACCCGCAAAAACGCCGAATATTGATGGGCTAAGATAAGATAATGCCAAAGGCACGAGCAAAATAAATACCGTTGATGCAATTCCCTTTTTCGTTTTAATCATTCGTAAACAAACCCTCCGCATAGTATAAATTCCCGCAGCGTTTCTTCGCGGGTTTTTTGAATAAAATCAATGTAATTTACGTCCGCGCCGCGAAAAAGTTTGTTGAAAAACTTCATTTACCCTCTTGAAAAAACTATGCGCTTAATCCTTTCTTCTTGTACGCCAAGCCAAGCCAAGCTAAACCAAGCCAATACAAACAATATCCGCAGAACCGTCATATCACTGCCGAAAAAATCATCCCTGTACTGTTTCAATCTCCTTTCGGGGCGAGTAGCTACCGCAAAGCATAGCAAAAAATGTCCCGTCCTACGGTAGTTTCAAACCCCTTTCGGGGGCGAGTAGCTACTACCTTTGAAATAAACGAAAACGAGGAAATAAAAGTTTCAAACCCCTTTCGGGGGCGAGTAGCTACCTTAATATTATGACTATATCCTCAGTGTATTATTAGAGTTTCAAACCCCTTTCGGGGGCGAGTAGCTACGTACGCCAGTCGTTGTTATGTGCATTGAAACAGAGTTTCAAACCCCTTGCGGGGGCGAGTAGCTACTCCGGGCAAAATCTACGGCTTAAATACGGACTTTATAGGCTCAAAAATGCGAACCTCATCCGTTTTTTCTAAATGCAACCTTTAAACTTATTCTTTTTTATTAAAACCGCGTAATTGCGGCGGTGCGAACGTTTTTTAATGCCAATTCATTTTGTAGAGTGCAAAACTAACAAAAAGACAAAATCACTCTCCGTTTTTGCCATTACTATCAACTCGAACGCGCAGACTGTTTTAAAACTCTCTCCAAACACAAGTCAACAGCCTTTGGTTAGCAAACCTTTCGCACGGATGAAGGCTACACAATACCTTTGCCCTTTTAATTTGCTCATTTAGTTCAAGTCGCTTAATTTACTTAATTAATTAACTCCCTAACTTCCTAACCCGCGCTGCACGCTTACATTTGCTAAAGCCATGGTAAATTGTCCGCTTCAAACTTACCGTATGACATTACTACGATAGCAGATAACCATTTAAAAATCAACATTATATTTTTTTAAAGGGGCATTTAAAAATTATTGGTTGCATCACCTTCACAATTTTTTCACCTTTGAATAATAGCGTGAAACTGAATTGGTTTCATGTCGGTTTGTGCCGAGTCCGCGCGGCATGTAGGTTAAAATGCAGATTGCGTTAAGTGCGGAATTTTGAATAATTAGTGACATATATATGTCACTAATTATTTGATGAGTTAAAATAGAAGCAGCGCTAAATATTTATATTGTTCAGTGTTTGCGGTACTTGTTACTTGCTAAAGGCCGCTTATCTTGCAAGGATGCTGCAGTTACGCTTCCCAAGAATATTTGGCAATGTATAAATTCTCGTAACCCTTTTGCTTCCCGCAAAGAACACATCCGATTATTTACGCACGCCTTTCGCCGCCTGCAAAGAACACGCTGCCGGGCTTCGGCGCGGGTTATATCGAACAGCATGATTGTGCCACGCGGCGGGGAAACAATTTTCGCCGCCGCAATACGCCATCTCTGCGCATAACTAATTGGCGAAAATTGGTT
>JAISVZ010000041.1 GCA_031271295.1 Clostridiales bacterium
GAGTTTATCGTTATTATGCCGCCGTTAACGGTTAAATGCTTCTGCGTTTCTATGCCCTCGTTTTCGGCTGTGATATCAAGATAGCCGCCGCCGTTTAGAGTTACGGATACATCGGATGATACCGCGCCGTTGTTATTCGCGCCTGTAGCGCCGTAAACGCTGTTTTTTGAGTTTGCGGCAAGTTCAATTGTAACGCCCGCATCGCCCGCCTTTAAAGGGTCATAGGCAGATTTAACAAGTATGGCCGGCGCGGTTTTGCATCTTATTTCGGCACCGTCAAGAATAAGCCGCACACGGTCGTTTTCGCCCGCGTCAATTAATATTTGGCAGTTTTCCCTGCTGCCTTTTACACGGTAGGTTCCCTCCGCAGATATAGTAATTACCGAATTTGCGGTATTTTTGTACTCTTCGGCAACATCGGGGTGGGTTTCGGTTATATTTTGCAGATATACCGGAGATTTAGACTTCGAAACAGCGCCGCCGTTTACAAGAATTGATTTTTCCGACAGCTCAATTATGTATTCGCTGTCTGCGGTCTTCGCCAATAAGGGTACAACTGATATTAAACACACTGCCAATAGTAAAACGATAAACTTTTTCATATTACTCCTCCTCGAATATAATTTAGTTTATTTTGGCATTGCATTGTGACATATGTTTGTACAGTTTGTGAATAAATGATGAATAAAAAAAAGCGCCGGGCATTCAGACGCTTTTTTCGCTGTTATATAAACTCCGCTTTCAACTTTTAGGTTACCTGCATTGGCTGGTAGGCGCGGGGATTACAACCGAAAAATTAACGGCTCCGGATATCAAAAGCAACACCCCGCACACAAGCACCATCGGCTGAATTTGCACGATATCCGCAAGCGGGCCGAACACCGACATGCCAAGCGGCAAAAACCCGCTGTAGATCGCGCCGAACAAGCCGAAAACCCTCCCCTGTTTTTCCTCCGGTACGTTCTCTTGCAGCATTGTAGTTGCCGCCGTTAACACAACGGGTATGAAAAAGCTTTCAAGGAGCAAAAATGCCGCAAAAATCCAAAAAACATAACTCATGCCAAGGGCAACTGAAAAAGCGCCGTAGCATACAAGCCCAAGAGTTAGCGTCCTGTACCTATTTTTAAAACCTCCCCATGAACTTATTAGCAATCCGCCCAAAACCATACCCAAAGAGCCAAGCATTTCGGCGGCAGTAAGATAGGCGTAATTATCGCCAAAGGTTCGCGTAATCATTAGCGCCACAAGAAAACCCGACGGTACGGCAAGAAAAATGAACGCGCCGTAGGTAATTAGAAGGCGGCGCACCGGTTTTTCCCCGGCGGCATAGGAAATACCGGCTTTAAGGTCCGCAAAAAAAGTATTTTTCGGCGCGGTATTATCCCGTTTTGCCGGGGCGATATTTACAAAGGCGAGTAACAATATCCCCGCTGCCGCGGTAACAACATCAAGCATGAGCAGGCGGTTAAACGGCCCTGCGGAAAGCAGCGCCGCGGCGGCGGCCGGAGCCGCGAACTGAATTACCGATGTTACGCTGCCGTTTATGCCGTTATAGCGCATCAGATGTTTTTCCGGTACAAGCTGCGGAATTACCGCGCTGACCGCAGGCGATTGTATTCCCGTTCCAACGGAGCGCAGGGCCGATATTAAAACCATAAGCGGCAGTAAATTCGCGGCGTTTCCGTATTGGAGCAAAAAATAAAGCGCAAGCGTAACCGCCGCAATTCCCGCGTCGGCAAGAATAATCAGGCGTTTTCGCGGGAAGCGGTCTGCCCAAACTCCCGCAAAAAAGGACAAAATTGTTTGCGGAAGCGTTGCGCTTACGGTAAGCAGCATCGCCCATACGCCGGAGGATGTATCCAGCGTTACCTTCCAGATTATCGCCATCTGCACAATTGACGAGCCAAAAAGTGAAACGGCTTGGCTGAGCAGAAATAAAGAGGCGTTTCGCATACATTTGGCGGTGTGCGCTTGTTCCGCAGTAGTTTGGTTTGCGTTTGTCATAAAATCATTCTCCTTTTAAATGAGATTTTCATTTATGATAATAAAAAACCGCAGGGGATTTTTCTTGACTTCCCTTGCGGTTTTATTCGTTTCTTTATTCGCGGCCGCCTATCCGGCGCACCGGGCGCGCCTCAATATATCCCCGGTATCCCTGCGGTTCCATTTGAAAACGCGGGCCGTCCTCGTCCGCCCATTCAAAGCCGTACAACCGTGGGTTATAGGTTTTCATATTTTCCCACAAATCCGCAACCGCGCCGTCGAAATTTTCGTCCTTAAACGGCGGACCTTGGAAAACCATCATCTTGCACGGCGGCAGCAGCACAATATCGAAACCTTCGGGCACTATGCCGGAATAGTCCGCCGGAACCTCAACTCCCTGCACATATACCGATGTACCGGGCGGGCGGAGATTTTCCGGAAGCCACATTCCAACAGGTTCGTACAGCGCCTCCTTTACGCTGCATAAAAGCCCCCAAATTTCGCAGCCGGTTTCCTCTATATACTCAAAATAATCCGCGGCGTTTATGCCGCGCTTCAAAATCAGCTTTCGCTCCGGACGCTCTATTACCTGAACAAAAACCGTACAGTTTCCCTCGCTTTTTTTCACCGGGCGTTCTCCTTTCAAAAAATACAAGTACCTGTCGCGGACGGGGCTTGGCATAAACAGATATATCGGCACCGGGTTTTTGCTGTACTTATACGGCGTTACGCCAAATTCCTTTGAAAAAGCGCGCGTAAAACCCTCGTGCGAATCGAACACAAAATCCAAAGCCGCGTCAATAACCTTTACCTTTTCGTCACGCAGCTTTAAAGCGGCATGGGAAAGCCTAAGCGTGCGGATGTATTCGAAAGGCGCTTTCCCGGTATACTCCTTAAAAAGCCTTGCGCAGTGAAAAGGGGAATACCCGGCGGCCTTAGACAAGCCGTGCAGGGTGATGGGGCTGTTAATGTTGCGCTCTATATAATCCTGCATACGCTGAATGGCTTCAACGCTTTCCAATTTATCCACCGTCCGCTCGCCTCCCAGATGATAGGTTCACCGCTTATTATATACGTTGTCTATTGCCCGTAACCGTTTTCACCCTCCGAGCAAAAATCTTCGGGATGAGCGTTTCTGAGTGTGTCGGCCTGCATCGCGATTTCAATATACCGTTTAAGCTCATAAACCGCATACTCTCCGATGAGCGTGGTCAGCTTGGAAGCGTCGCCGTTATTCTCGCGGTAATGGTTGAAACAGCCGTAATACCGCTCCCTGTCCGTGAGCTTGACGTTGACGGGCGGCAGGCCCGCTTTCATCAGTTCAAGGTTGAGAAGCAGCCGCCCCACGCGCCCGTTGCCGTCGATAAAGGGATGGATGGTTTCAAAACGCAGATGGAACACCGCCGCCCTCTCGATAACGTGAAACTCCTGCATTTCCCCGGCGTAATCAATCATCAGCCTTTCCATCTGCACCGGCACTTCAAACGGCTGGCAGGGATGAAACGCTCCGACGCGGACGGGAACACTCCGATATACTCCCTTATCCATCTGCCTGTCCATCAGGACAAGGGAGTGAATATCCTTAATAACCCGTTCGGAAACAGGAGCTTTGTTCTTGACAAAATCCTCAACGTAATAGTAAGCGTCCCTGTGGCCGATGGCTTCAAGGTGGTGTTTCAGCGGCTTGCCGCCGACCGTGACGCCCTCCTTCAGCACAAGCGCGGTTTCCTCAAGGGTAAGGGTGCTGCCCTCAATCGCATTGGAGTTGTAGGTGTAGTCGATCATAAAGTCCTCGGACAAGCGACGGACGCTTTCCGGGGATAACGGCCTGATACTTTGCAGCCTGCCGTAGAGAATATCCAATTCTTCAAACATAGCAAAGTTCCCCCTATACTTCTTCGATACGCTTGGCGACCCGCATGGTCGCCGTTTTGGTTATGTCGCGGCGGTAAACCGACGCGGACTGAAACTTCTCGGCCCTCGCGCTCTTGGGTAAGTCCTTCTGTTTCCAAACGCTATAGCCGAACGGTTCAAGAATAGTCTTAACCATCAACCCAACAGCCTGCTTGGTGAAGTTGTCGTCAAGCGTATTGGCGTGGGGCTTGCCGGAGTCAGCAAAAACGTGTTCTATGTTCGTGACAATAGGAGAAATCGCCGGTTTCCCAAAATCGCTTGCTTCAAGCAGTTGAACGAGGAAAATGTCTTGCGAGAGCATATTGAAAGTGTAGATCATATCTTCGTCGTCCGCAAATTTTTTGCAGTTTGGATTTTGGGTCATAAAGTCATTGAAAACAGCCTTCGGCATTATCTGACACCTCGTTTTAGTTTTGTGGATTCACAGAACCATTATAACTTAACTGAAAACAAAGTACAAGCAGAATCCAACAGATCAACATATTCAATAAAAGTGCAAAGCAGACGAAGTAGAGCTGAAGAACATGATGCTGAAGCAATAAATGCTCCATTATCGGAATTACAGGCATTATCAGTCCCTGTGGTATCCGACAAAAACGAGCTTGCGGAGTTTAAATCATATGTAGCGCATACCACTACTTGGGATACGACCGAAGGGTGCATTTAAAAATTATTGGTAGCATCACCTGCACAATTTGTTCACCTTTGAATAATAAGGTGTCTAATTTCATTTTCCGTAAGTAGCAATTTAGCTGTTCGCTGCGGAGAAATAAACACTAATAATTGCCCGCGCTTTTGCGCCAAATTCGGCAGGGGGATGTAGAGGCTTCGACGCAAATTATATCGCCCAGCAATGTGCCACCTGACGCTTCAGAACATTTTTGAGCGCACCAAGTTTATAAAGAGTT
>JAISVZ010000103.1 GCA_031271295.1 Clostridiales bacterium
CGATTTCCGCGCCGTCAACATCGGAAGGGTTATCCCCAAGTATTGGAATACACAGTATCTTGTTGTAAAACTCCGCCATTGCGGCAGGGTTTTTTGATGAAATGTTCATCCCGCCAAATATTATCCGCCGTCGCCTTGATATTCCGCCAAAATTTTTTCTGCCGCCGCCTTAATATCCTCCGCCAAATAATCCGGCTTTAACACCTTTACCTTTCCGCCGAAACTTAGCAGCCAGCTTACAATAAATTCGCGGTTTGTAAAGCCAATTTCAAGCCGCAGCCCATTCTCTGTTTCGGTGTAGCAATCCATTCCGTAAGCTTCTATAAGTTTATACCTTTCGGATTTATTAAATAACGCCACAAGGCGATCGTCATCCGGAAAATTCAAACCGAAATCCATCCGTTCGGGCGGTATTTCACGGGGAGAAAAGGTATCTTCGCACAAGTGTAAGTTTTGCAGCCTAAGCAGCTTAAACAAGCGCCAATCCTGCCGCTTAAGGCAAAACCCGAACACATACCAAGACGTAAACTTAAAAATTATGAAATACGGTTCAATGCACCGGTGGGATTCGCCTTTTTCATAATAATAATCAAACTCAATCAGCCGAGACAGGTAAAGCGCGTTTTTTATCAGTTCAATTTTGCCGGTAAGCTGCCCCTTGTAATATGAGGCAAGGTCTATAATAACCGGCTCGCGCAGGGAAATAACCGCATCCGAATTGGCGTGAAGCTTATCCAGCGTCCGCTCTATGTTGGATTTATCCCATACACTGCCAAGCCCTTTAAGCGCGGTTATAATACCGGATAGTTCGGCGGTTGTAAGCACGCTTTTATCCAGCTTAAACCCTTCCGCAATAGCAATACCGCCGCCCGCGCCCTGTTTTGTAACAATGGGGATACCCGCCATACAAAGCGTGTCGATATCGCGCCCAATGGTGCGGCGGTTAACCTCAAATTTAGCGGCAAGCTCCGGGGCGGTAATTCGTTCGTTTTGAAGCAATACAGTTAAAATTCCAAGCAGACGGTCAAGCTTCATTTGCGGCATCCTCCAAATCTTTTTGATATTTTTTCGGCAATTTACCCTCATAGCGAATAATAATAAACCGGAAAAATAATTGCAAGCGTATCCGGCTTATATTTGTGGAATAAATTAGTAAAACCGTGACTATAATTATAAAAATGGTACAAAACATACCAAGCTTTATAAGACAGGAGTGAAATTTATGGCAGCCGAAATAAACGCAAACGCGGGCACGAACAGCGATTTAACCGCAAACGCCAAAACGGCGATAAACATAAATTCTGTTCCGCCCCGGCCCCGGAAGCAGAAAAAAGTAAAGCGCGCCAAACAATCCGCGCAAATGGTGCGCGAAAACAACGAAATTCTGCAAATTCTTGAAAAAATTGTTCTCGACTTGAATAACCTACATAACAATTTTGACCAGGTTACCGAGCCGATTCTGATAGACAGTTGCATTTATGAAATACATTCTCTTAACATGAAGTATCAGTATTACCTGCAAATTTGCAAAGATCGCGGCGTTGCGGTAAACAAGTATTACTACGTTCCGCCGGTTATAATTAATAATTATTAGGGGAGGGATTGTATGCAACTTTTATCTTCAATACCTTCCGGATATTACGCTGTTTTTGCGGCCGCAGTTTTATATTTTATTTGCGCAAAACGCTTTAAGTTTTTGGGTAAATTTTTGCTGCGGGCGGTAACAGGTTTATGTGCAATTTATTTTGCAAATATTCTCATAAGCCGGTTTACGGATTTATATGTGGGGGTTAATCTGCTTAGCGCTCTTGTTATAGGAATATTGGGAATGCCGGGGTTTGTGCTTTTATACGCCGCCGAGTTAATTTTATAATTTGCGCCAAAGGCAAAACAGAGCCTTTATAAAACTACTGGACACGGAAGCCTTTAGCGTATAGAATAGTTGAAATTGGAGAATTACAGCCGATAATACTATTTTGGAGGTTAATAAATGTCCGGCATTAAAATTATTTCAGACAGTTCTTGCGATTTAACGCCCGAACTTGTATCTAAGTACAACATTTCCGTTGTTCCGTTTTTAGTTTCCTTTAACGGTGAAAAGTATTTCAGGGAAAATATAGACATTACCAATACCGAATTTTACAAAACAATGAGAACCACAGATGTTTTCCCCAAAACGTCGCTGCCCACAATTGCCACATACGCCGAGGAATTTAAAAAATATACCTCGCAGGGAAGCGATGTTATTTGCTTTAATTTAACAAGCAAATTCAGCGGCTCGCACCAAAGCGCGGTAAACGCCGCCTCCGCAGTTAACGAGGAAATTGGCGAAACTAAAGTTTATGTTGTGGATTCCATTCAGGCAACGTGCGCCCAAGGCGCGATAGTTATGGAAGCGGCAAAAATGAGAGACGCGGGTTTTACCGCCGCGCAGATATACGAAAAAATAAATAAGCTTAAAGAAACGTGTATAATGTACATAACCGTGGATTCGCTTATTTACCTGCAAAGGGGCGGGCGCGTTGGCAAGGCGAACGCTCTGGCGGGTACTCTGCTTAATATAAAACCCATTATCGTGCTTAAGGACGGCGAACTTGTGCCGCTTGGCAAGGTTCGCGGGCGCAAAAAGGCTTTGAATGAGCTTGCGGAAAATATAAAAAAAGACGTTGGCGGCAATATGGAAGATTATGAGTTTTTCTTGGCTAACGCCGACGAAAGCGAAGAAGCGGAAGCCTTTGCCGAAAGTTTTGAAAAAGAATACGGAATTAAACTGAGCTACCCGATAATGGACGTAGGCGTCACGATAGGCGCGCACATAGGGCCAACGGCGGTGGGTTTCGGTTACATAAAAAAATACACATCACTTTAAAAGGAGATTTTTATGTACTCAGGAAATCAAGTTAAAAATCAAATTCTCGCATCGAACTTAGTAAATTACTCCTGCCGTTTAAAACCCGGCGAACGCATTTGGATAGAAGCGGTTGGAACGGAGGGGCTTTCCCTTGTGGACGATATCGTTAAGGAAGTATACAAAGCGGGCGGCGTGCCGTTTGTAAATATCGTGCACGAAAAGATACAGCGAAGCTGGCTTAACGGCGCAACCGAGGAGCAAATAAAATTTCTCGCAAAATACGACGTTCTTAAAATGGAAGAGATGCAGGCGTATATAAGGGTTTCGGCAATGAGTAACCAAGCCGAGCTCTCCGACGTTCCGGACGATAAAAGAGCAATGTACCAGCTTTTTTATAACAAACCAGTTAATACGGATGTGCGCGTACCCAAAACAAAATGGGTTGTTTTAACCTACCCATCCGCCGGAAGCGCCCAACAGGCGGGAAAAAGCAGCGAAGCGTATGAAGAATTTTTCTATAACGTATGCAATATGGATTATAAAAAAATGGGCGAAGCTATGGACAAGCTTGTTAACGTTATGCGCAAAACCGATAAGGTTACCATAAAAGGGCCGGGCTGCGATTTCAGCTTTTCAATAAAGGACATTCCGGTAATTAAGTGCGACGGCATTAACAACATTCCGGACGGCGAGGTTTTTACCGCGCCTGTTAAAAATTCCGTAAACGGTTATGTAACCTTTAACGCTCCGAGCAATTTTCAGGGTTACACCTTTGAAAACATCAAGCTTGAGTTTAAAGACGGAAAAATAATAAACGCGTCCGCGAACGATACCGAGCGCATTAACAAAATTTTAAATACCGACGACGGAGCAAGGTACGTTGGGGAATTTGCGATAGGCGTAAACCCGTATATTACCCAGCCCGCGAAAAACACGCTCTTCGACGAAAAAATAGCGGGTTCGTTCCATTTCACGCCGGGCAGTTGCTACGACGAAGCGCCCAACGGAAATAAAAGCGCCATCCACTGGGATATGGTGTGCATTCAAACCCCGGAATACGGCGGCGGGGAAATGTATTTCGACGGCGAACTTGTAAGGCAAAACGGCATTTTTGTTCATCCGGAGCTTGTTGTGTTAAACCCGGAAAACTTAATTGGGTAAAATTGCTTATGGGGGATTTATGATTAGGAAACTTGAACCGGGCGATATTGCGCGCCTCACCGAAATTTACCACAAAATATTTACGTCAAGCGAATGGAATTACGATTGGCTTACCATGAAAAACGTTACAAGGTATTTAACGGATATGTCGCTATTCCCAAGGTTTGCAGGCTTTTCGTTCTTCAATGAAAAGGGGGAAATTATAGGCGCGTGTTTCGGCGATATAAGCGATTATTTCAGCACCGTTCAGTATTACATTAAGGAAATTTTTGTTGAAATGTCCTTGCAGAACAAAGGCGTTGGCAGTAAGTTTTTGCTGGAAGTTGAAGCGTATTTAAAAAAACGCGGGGTTAATAACGTAACCTTATATACGTCCAAAACCATCCCGGCATATAAGTTTTACCGCAAAAACGGCTATACCGACAGCAGCGACGCGGTGTTTATGGTTAAGCCGCTTTGAAGAGGCTGCGGCTCGCAAACAACTGATAAGCGGCAATAGCGGTAGCACGCAAACAACTGATAAGCGGCAATAACGGCGGCACGCAAACGCTGTTAGGCGGCATATTTATAAGCGGCTATAAAGTTGCGCCGGGGCATTTTACCCGGCGCAGCCTTTTATTACCCGCATAACCTCGTCCACACCGTCCGAAAGGGAGTTGCCGCGCAGTTTTGCAATGTACTCCCTGGAGTTTGCGTTTACGTTAATAGCCTCCGTTAACAGTGTGGAATCCGTTAAATCCTCTTCGTACAAAATTTTAGCGAATCCGCGTTTTTCGAAGGATTCGGCGTTTAAAATTTGGTCGCCCCTGCTTGCCGCTTTCGACAGCGGTATTAAAAGGCAGGGTTTTTTTAATGCCGCAATTTCCGAAATGGCATTTGCGCCCGCGCGGGAAACAACAATATCCGCGGCGGCAAAAAGATGCGCAAGCTCGCCGGTTACAAATTCAAATTGGCGGTAATTCTCATTTTTAATGTTTTCGTCTATATTTCCCCGCCCGCAAATATGCGCAACGTGGAAGCATTTCGTTAACTTGGGCAAAGCCTCCTTCACGGCGGCGTTAATTTTTGCCGACCCAAGGCTGCCGCCCATAACAAGCATTACGGATTTAGACCCGTCGAAACCGCAAAGCTCAAGCCCTTCCCTGCGGTTTCCGGAAAACAGGGTTTTTCTAATGGGTGTGCCGGTTAAAACCGCCTTTGCCTCCGATACGTATTTCAGCGTTTCGGGAAACGAAAGGCACACCTTCGACGCGAACGGGATTGAAATTTTATTGGCAAGCCCAACCGAAGCGTCGGATTCGTGAATAACGGATTTTATCCCAAGCATTTTACCCGCAATAACAACGGGCACGCCCACAAACCCGCCTTTTGAAAAAATAATGTCGGGTTTGGCTTTTTTTAAAGCGAAAAACGAATCGGCAACGCCTTTTATTACTTTAAAGCCGTCCGCTATGTTCGCGGCGCTTAAATACCTGCGAAACTTCCCGGTTGAAACGGGGTAATACTTTATGTTTAAATCCTCAATCATTTTGCGTTCAATTCCGCCGAAACTGCCTATGTATTCAATTTCAAAACCTTCCTCTATAAGCTTCGGAATAAGCGCGATACACGGTGTTACGTGCCCAGCCGTGCCGCCTCCGGTTAAAATTATTTTTTTCACTTCATCAGCTCCGATTCTTTATATGCAATGCGCCCGAATAAGTTTACCATAATATATGTATTCAGCAAATTGTAATATTTTTACATAGGATTGTCAAAAAAATTATAAACTTGGGAATATTTTAGTTATGATATCCGGAAAAAAATCTTTAACAAACGTAACCGTCAAATAAAGTGAAAATATTGTCATGGATACGTAAGCGAAAACCAACCAAATTTGGGAAAAAGCCGATAAAAAAATAAACCTTTTATATTTTTTTACATTATGCTCATTCGCTATTTTATTAAGCTCATAACTTCGCATAAAAAAAGCAATTATGTACACCAGCGCGAAAACAAAAACGCATAATAAATATATGCAAAATACCATATAAAAGAATAAAGGTTCCATTATTCAACTTCTTTGGCGCGGGTGTGCGCTACTTCACGTGCCTTAGTATATATCATATTGAACTGCTTTAATCAATGTGTTTATGCAAAATAGGGTACTATGCAAACCCTTCGCTGCCTGGAAAGAGCACACTGAACTTTCCTAACAACTCTGTTTCCTGCAAAGCCCCTCTACACCCCCTGCCGAACAGCCCACAAAAGTGCGGGTAAATAAGTCACCTTATTATTCAATGTCGTCGCTACCCTTTTTAGGTGGTGTGAACAGTAACTTCAATGCAAAACCACGGAAACCGGAAAGAATTTTTTCTTCCATTTGTCTTGCGGCTGATTTATAATGTGAGTTGGAGAAAATTCGGCACGCTCCTTAGAAAGAAGTTCAAGTATGGAGGGTTTGCGCCGAGGGAAGAATCAACGATGTATATGTTCGGGAGCAGAACCGTATAAGCGGCTAAAGTTCAGCAACGGCCGGTTAAGGTAACAATATACATATCATATTATAAAAGGAGTGAACGAAATGAGAAACCTTATAGAGAATCCTGTTTATATGACATATGAAGAAATGAAGCAGAAATTCGACGGAAAATGGATTTACGTGGTTAATTGCAATTATACGCAGTATCAGGAATTACTTGGCGGTGTTCCGGTGGTGGTAGCCGACGAACCCTTTGAAGGAAGGTCGGATTTATTTTATGACCAGTTTTTCAGTAAAGAATATTCGCCGCGTACAAGCAGGAATTTTAAACCAAATCAAATAGGGTTATTCGGGAATTATATTATTGAAGGGTGGTTGGATGGTTTGGAGGTGGCCGGTAGATGAACCTTAACCTTGATGATAAAACCCGAATCATGTATGAGCGCATTGGTGGTCATGTATATCTTGATGTACAACTTGTGTTTGAAGGCAGTACTGATGCCGATCGTGTGAACTTTATATACGATTCGGGGGCTTATATAACAGTTTTGGCACGACAAATTTATGAAGCTTGCCATTTGGACCGGTTGCCTTGTCGTCGGGTTGATGTAGGGGGTTATATTGGAAAGACATCCGGTGTTTTATTCCGGATTCCGGGATTAAGGATAGGTAAGCGCTTATTGACCGGTGTTTGGGCATTTTCTCCGGATCGTGAAGATTTGGAGCAGAGTTTGCTGGGTGATAATGTGATAGAATATTTTCGGCCGGTACAGGATAATCAAAATGACTGTTTCTATTTTCCTGATAATAATACTCCCAATCCGTATACAGATGATAGCGGCGGGTTTACGTTGGCATGTGATAAAGTGATGTATGTGGATGACAGGGAAGAAGAGTTATGATAGAAAACCCGCCAATGCGTAAAACATGGCGGGTTTTTGCTATTATGGCGCGTTAACCCTTGGGCTGCGCCGCTTGCTTGTAAACGATTTACAGCGACGCCGCCGCTATTGCCTGCCCTACGCGGCGTTCGTACTCATCCGGTACATATAGCGTTACTTTTTGCGCAAGCTCCGAAAATTCCTCCAACAGCACCCTGTTCGCGTTTTCAATAATTAAATCCCCGCCTATGCCGCTTGTTACCCTGCCGAGTACCTGCAAATAATTGATGTCGTAAAATTCCGCGTAATACGCAATTGCGTAACCGAAGTAAACGCCTATGGTTTCAAAAATTTGCCGCGCGCCTTCGTGCCCTTCGTTTACTAACTTTTGCACAACCTTTAGCTTTTCCGCAAGAGTTAGGTTATCCGGCAAATCAATTCCCGCCGCGCCCGCAAGCTTTATTACCGCGTCTTGGGAAAAATATTTGCAGCCCACGCCGTAATCCCCGCTCCACTCGTCGCGTATGGCTTTTGTATTGTAATCTGCCGGTGCAAACGCAAGCTCGTTAAGCCAGCCGGTAATTTTTCCGCTTTGGTCTACATAACCCACCGCTTCGCTTGTTCCCATCGCAATTCCAAGTACGCCGTTTTTTTCAAGGCACATGGAGCCCGCCAGCGCCGCAACGTCGCCATCGTTTGCAACGCGCACGCTCACGCCGAACTCACGGGCTATGTTGATGTAAATGTCCTTTATTTGCGCGTCAAATTGTTCCTGCGGAATTTTCAGAAATAACGACGCCACCATTGTGCGGTTGCCGATATAAATTCCGGCGGAACTTACGCCAATTGCGTCTATTTTCCCGCCCAAGCGCTCCGCCCCGCGTTTAATCGCCTCGCGTATGTTTTCATAGTGGTACGCAGGGTTTTCGTTAAGCTTGGGCAGCCATACAATTTCCTCCGAAAAAACAACCTCGCCATCCTTCACCGCCGATACCTTCATATCGCTTCCGCCCGCGTCAAAGCCCACGCGGCTTCCGGATAAGTTGCGCCCTATGGCCTGCGGGTTGCCTTTTGTAGCCGGCACGTCATCGGTAAAAATTATTTGAAAAGGCTTTTCATATACCCGCTCCATAAATTTTTTGTCAAACGAGCGCAAACCGCCGTCCGAATAGCAGTTTGAAAGATAAGCCGCAAGCTCTTTTCGGTTAATGTAAATTTTAAAACCGCCCACTGTCCAAAGCAGCATTTTTACAAGGCGCTCTATATAAAACTCGTTGTCGGCTTGATTCTTGCCAATACGCGTGTCATAGCGGTATGTTAGAGAGTTTTCCCGCTCCACCGCTACGCTTACGGGAATTGAGGCATCGGCTAAGAAGTTCTTAGTCCATTTAATTGCCGGTATAAAATCATTATCTAATATTGGCTGCATATTATTTTTCAATCTCCTTCATTTGTTTTGTTACCGGTTAGGTATTTGTTTAATGTTTGATATCATGATGTATTGTAACATGTTCACGAAAGACATTCAAGCCGGTTACAAATTGTGTTGCACAATTATGCACAATGTTCTATAATAAGCCAATAACAACGAAATTTTGCATTTTACTTTTGTAATAGAATTAAGGGGGAACGGTATGAAAAAAAATATCTCGGCTGTTTTTATTTGTTTATTACTGTTTTTAAACCCATCGCATCTCGAAGTTTACGGCTCTGCGCTTGAAGAAACCGATCTTTCGCAGGTACTGCTTGAAGAAGCCGAACTTTTGCAGGCACTGCTTGAAGAAGCTGAACTTTCACAGGCGTTGCTTGGCGAAGCAGAGCTTTCGGAAAATATAACTTCTAAGGAAGAAACGAAACCTACATATTATTTGGCAAAAGGCCAAGCGGCGGAAAACACCTTTCCGGACCCGTCAAAACCCATGATAGCCCTTACTTTCGACGACGGCCCCGGAAAATATACTCCGCAAATTTTGGATTTGCTAAAACGCTATGATGTACGCGCGTCATTTTGCGTTGTTGGTTATATGATTGAATCGCACAGGGATATAATAGAAAAGAGCGCGGAAAACGGAAACGAAATTATCGGGCATTCGTGGAGCCACACCAACCTAACAAAGCTTTCGCGCAGCCAAATAAAAGATGAAATTGTTGATACCAATAGCCTAATAGAATCGGTTACTGGTTCGTGCCCTAATTTTTACCGCCCGCCTTTCGGTGATGTAAACGATAATGTGAGAAAGGTTTCAGAGGAACTTGGCGCGGTAATTCTATACTGGTCTGTAGACACAAGGGACTGGCAGTCCAAAGATGCGCAGAAGGTCAGCGAAATTATTTTAAGCGAGGTAAAGGACGGCTCGGTTATTTTATGCCACGATTTGTACGCTTCCACATATGAGGCAATGCGCACGGTAATTCCCGAACTTATAGAAAGGGGTTACCAGTTTGTAACGGTTTCGGAGTTAATTAATTTTAACCGCGGAACCGCCGAAGCGGGGAAGTTATACTACGGGACGCAATAACGCGAAATTTCATTCGCTGTATACCGTAAAATTCATTCCCCTAAGCAGTTCGGCGCTTTTTTCCATGCTCTCTAAGGTTTCGAAAACTATCTGCATAACGCCGCTTTGGTATTCGCGGCTGTTCACAATCCCTATATTTTTAATGTTGATATTATTTACGCTAAGCAGGGTGGAGGCGGTTGCTATAATCCCCGGTTTGTCGTAAACATCAACGAAAATGCGGTATTCGTTTATATACGAACCGGCGGGTTTTACGGAAAAACTGTCGCGGTAGTTTTTGGCGTTTTGGAAAAAACTTTGCGTACTATCCGCGCTGTTATTAAGCTTATCGTAAAACTTGGCAAGCGAGTTTTGAAAAGCCTTAATTGATTTTAAAATCTGCTCTTTGTTTTCCGCGCAAATTGCGCTCCACATTTCGGGGTTAGAGGACGCAACCCGCGTAATATCGCGAAAACCGCCCGCCGCCAAAGCGTGCATGGTTTTATTCTCATCGTCCGATTCTTCAACGGTATTCACCAAAGACGCCGCTATTATATGCGGCAAATGGCTTATAGCCGCCATAACCGAATCATGTTCGCGCGCGTCCATTATAAGGGGCAAAGCGCCTATATCTTTTACAATGCCGCGCATAATATCCGCAGAATGTTGGCCGGCATATGGCGCGGGCGTTAAAATATAATACGCGTTTTCAAACAGAAATTCCTTCGAAGCGCGGTAGCCGCTGCGCTCCGAACCCGTCATAGGGTGCCCGCCGATGTAGTTTATTTTGTTTTCCAGCGCATGCTTATAAATGCTGTTTTTCGTGCTGCCCGTATCGGTTATTATGCAGCCATCGCCCGCGTATTTTGCGGCAAGCTTCATGTGTTCGGCTGCCGTGTGCACGGGCGTAGCTATAAAAATTATTTCGCTTCCGGAAAGATCCTTCCCCGCCCTCAGCGCGTATGAATCTATTACGCCTTCTTTTTTTGCCTGCGCCAAATAGTCCTCATTTTGGTCTACAGCGTGAATTTCGGGCACGCTGCCGTATGAGCGCCGCAGTGCCTTTGCTATAGAACCGCCTATAAGCCCCAACCCAATAATTGATACTTTTCTAACACGGCACTCCATATCAAGCCATCAACCTTCCCATAATTTTCGCAAGCGGTTTAAGCTCGCCCATAAGTTTTTCAAAATCTTCCGGATTAAGCGACTGCGCACCGTCGGATAGCGCGGCTTCCGGGTGCGGGTGAACCTCTAAAATAAGCCCGTCGCATCCGCAGGCAACCGCCGCCTTCGAAAGCGCCGGAACATAAGCGCGTACTCCGCAGGCGTGGCTCGGATCCACAATAACCGGAAGATGACTTTTGGCTTTGATAACGGGAACGGCGGATAAATCCAAAGTGTTGCGCGTGGCGGTTTCGTATGTTCTTATTCCGCGTTCGCATAAAATAACGTTCGGGTTGCCTTCGGATAAAATGTATTCCGCGGCGTTAAGCCATTCGTCTATAGTTGCGGAAAGCCCGCGTTTTAAAAGAATAGGCAGGCCGCTTTTACCCGCGAATTTTAAAAGCTCAAAGTTTTGCATGTTGCGCGCCCCTATTTGTAAAATGTCCACATACTGGGCGCAAAGCTCTATCGCGTGGGCGCTTGTAACCTCGCAAACTATTTTCAGCCCCGTTTGGTTTCTTGCTTCCCGCATGTACTTTAGCCCCTCCTCTTCAAGCCCCTGAAAAGAATAAGGAGATGTGCGCGGCTTATAAACCCCGCCGCGAAGAATACTCGCTCCGCCTTTTTTTACAGCCTGAGCGGTTTCAAGAAGCTGCAAGCGCGATTCCACCGCGCAAGGCCCGGCCATTACAACCAACTTATCGCCGCCAATTTCTACATCGCCGATTTTTACAACCGTGGCGGAAGTGTGGAACTGCTTGTTCGCAAGCTTGTAGGATTCGGTTATGGCAACAATTTTCTCAACGCCGGGCATTAAATCAAGGTTTTTTCCGGTTAGTTTGGTTTTATCGCCTATTACGCCGATAATTGTGGTTGTTTCCCCGCGTGATACATGCGCCGCAAGCCCCAAGCTTTCAAGCTCTTTTGTTATTTGTTCTATGTTTTTCTCTTGCGCGTTTTGTTTTAAAACTATAATCATAAATTTTCCGCCCTTCGGTATATTCGCATTTTTGGTGCTTTGGTTTTAGTTTGCCGCCTTTAAAACTGTAATAACAATCTTTGGTACGCAAAAGTATTTTAACATAATTTTCTTAAGCTGCAAGTGTTTTTGGAATTGCGGAGGAATCTTTCGCATTTCAGCGTTTAGCATTAACATTTATAACGTTTGATATTTTTACAGCGCATGTTTTTTCAAACTCCCGCCTAAGGAGTTGCTTCAATTATTCAAAACGGAAATAGAACGATAGTGTACGGACTTTGTGTAGACAATTCTCTACTCGCTCTGCCGCGTCCGCGCGGCATGCGGGTTAGAATGATTTCGATTCTAAAAGTCTATAGTCTTTTTTTGAGATTTTCCTTAACGTTGTTTTGTTTTTTCTATAATTACGCAATTTGCGGCTCACGCAATTTGCGTTTCATTGGTTTCCGCAAAAAGTAACGAAATAATATAAGAGTTCGCTTTTGATTTTTTACGGGCTGCATTCTGGCGTATATACAGCATTTTTGGTGTATAGGGTACGGGTATGTCTCGCTTGGCAGAATAGCGAACATATCGCTTAGCAACTTTTATGTTAGCGGCGGGTTATATACCGGCGGTTTGGTAGGGTACGGAGCTTCGGGGGCGTATTGTAGGGAACATAGAATACAGCTATAATACGGGAGGTATAAACGGCTATTTTGCCGGAGGCTTGGCTGGAGCAATATCAGGGTTCGCCTACCGCAATTATACGGTTGCTATTCTAGACGGTTCGCAGGGCGAGGGTGGTTTTGCAAGCTTTTTGGCTCAAGGCGGCGTAATAGCTACAAACCAGAACTACCATTCATCCTACGGCTTGCCCGCGCTTTGGACAAGCTCCGGTATAGGCACGGCGGCGTCCGTTTCGCAATACTTCATTATGGATGCCGAATGGATTGGTTCGTATTTGGGAGCGCCGTTTACAGCGGATGTTCGCGGCTATAATGACGGCTACGCGATTATTTCCGGTTTAAAGTACGTTCCGGTAATTCCGAAGCCGAATGTTGAATTTACCGCGATTCCGGAATTTATGGTTTTCGCGCCCAATGAAGTTGACATACAGGACGGTGAGTACACACCAAACCCGTTAGAAATTGAAGCCGTCATAAGTAATTCCGGGGATATTGCGGCGCAAAATGTAAAAGTAACGCTTACCGCCGAGGACGGAATGAAAATTGAAGGCAGCGCAACGCAGAATATTGGAAGCGTAAAAGCGGACGATGA
>JAISVZ010000116.1 GCA_031271295.1 Clostridiales bacterium
TTACTGAATACGGTAATCTACGCCGCCGGAATAATTGTTCCGCCAAATAATACTATGGCACGCCAAGAAATGCGAAGTGCCGCTCTTGGAATTTCTTAACGCGCCGCCACAATTTCCGCTCACCCGAATATTCGGCAACGTATAAATTACGCACACACCCTGCTGCCTGCAAAGAACATGCCGGGCGGGGATTCGGCGTAAATTATATTGCACAGCATGATTGTGCCACGCGGCGGGGAAACGATTTTCGCCGTCGCAAAACTTAATCTCTGTGCACAACTTGTTGGCGAAAATTGGTTCACCAGAGCAGCGAGAAGAATATTTTTGAGCGCACCCGCAAAAATAGAACCCTCTACAAACTTGGTGCGCTCAAAAATGTTCTGAAGCGTCAGGTGGCACATTGCTGTGCGATATAATTTGCGCCGAAGCCCCTCTACACCCCCCTTGCTGAATTTGGCGCAAAAGCGCGGGTTTTACGGTGTTTAGTTCTCCGCAGCGTACATCCAAATTGACATATACGGAAATAAAATTATGTCAGCTCACTATTCCAATATGAAAAAACGATGAAGCCAAATACCAATAATTTTAAACTGCCCCACCCGCTATTTGCCGGTTGAAAATATTAAAGCTATAAGCTAAAATAACAACTGCAAAAGAATCCCCCAAAACAGCCGGTAACGCGGTAATTTAGCCGCGTTGCCGGCCTTGCATTCAAGGAGGTAAGGCACATGCGAGAAAACCAAAATTTAAACGCGCCCCATAACCCAAGCGCAAAGCAAAACGCGCACTCAAACACCGCTCACGCCCCCACGCACCTGATAGATTCCAAAAACCTAACGCCCGAATACACCGCAAAACTTATAGAAACCGCAAAGCGCATAATACAAAGCCCGTCTGATTTTTCTGATTCTTGCCGCCAAAAAATTATGGCTACGCTTTTTTACGAACCGTCTACCCGCACGCGGCTTAGTTTCGAATCCGCTATGCTTGGGCTTGGCGGGAATGTAATCGGCTTTTCGCAAAGTTCTTCCTCGTCCGCGGCAAAAGGGGAGAGCGTTGCCGATACAATACGGGTTATAAATTCTTACGCGGATATTTGTGTTATTCGGCATTTTAAGGAGGGCGCGGCAAAAGTTGCGGCGGATTTTTCAAATATTCCAGTTATTAACGCAGGCGACGGCGGGCACCAGCACCCCACGCAAACCCTTACGGATTTGTTTACAATTTCGCAGGAAAAGCGGCGTTTGGAAAATTTAACGGTAGGTTTTTGCGGCGATTTAAAATTTGGCAGAACGGTTCATTCCCTTGTTGAAACAATGTCGTTTTATAACGGCAACCGCTTTATTTTAATATCTCCGGACGAACTCAAGCTTCCGGAGCATATAAAAGACGATTTAACCAAACGAGCTTCGCGCTTTTGCGAAACCGCGGATTTAACCGCCGCCATGCCCGAATTGGATATTTTGTACATGACGCGCGTTCAAAAAGAAAGGTTTTTTAACGAAGAGGATTATGTGCGTTTAAAAGATACCTACATTCTGGACAATCAAAAGCTGCAGAACGCAAAGCGGGATTTGGCGATACTGCATCCGCTTCCGCGCGTAAACGAAATTGCCGCCGAAGTGGACAGCGACAGCCGCGCGTTATACTTCAAGCAGGTTGAATACGGGCGCTATATACGTATGGCGCTTATTTTGGATTTGCTTTCAAAACAGGGAGCAAATTAACCGGCCAAGGAAGGTAAGGCAGTAGGGCGGTATTTTGGAAAAATGCCCTGAATAACATCCGGAAGGGAGAACAGTATGAGCAAGCGAAAAATAGACGGCGATACCTCCGTGCTTAAAATAGACAGTATCCAGAAAGGGATTGTTATAGACCATATTGCGGCGGGAATGAGTATGCTTATTTACCGGTATTTAAACTTGGACGCGCTGGACTGCACGGTGGCTATAATACGAAATGTAAAAAGCGCGAAACTTACGCGAAAAGACATTATTAAAATTGAAAATATTATAGACCTTGACCTTAACGTGCTTGGCTATTTGGATTCGAACATAACGGTTAATAAAATTGAAAACGGCGTTATTACCGAGAAAATGAAGTTAACCCTGCCCGAAAAAATCAGAAATGTGGAGAAATGCAAAAATCCCCGCTGCATAACATCAACGGAGACTGGGATAGACCATGTTTTTATTCTTGCGGACAAAAATACTCACACCTACAGGTGCGTTTACTGCGAACAGGAAGCGGCGAAACTCAGGTAATTCAGGCAAAATCAGGTTTTCCGCAGCTTATGTAGTAATAAGTTCCAAACTTATGAGCAGTGCGCGGTTAACCTTTTGCATCAACTTGTCGTCAAGCCGTCCAATTTTTTCTCTTAACCTCTTTTTGTCAATTGTGCGGATTTGCTCCGTTAAAATTACCGAGCTTTTAACAAGCTGGTTGGGATGGCTGTCGATTTCTATATGGGTCGGCAGCTTTGCTTTATTAATTTGCGACGTTATCGCCGCGATAATAACGGTTGGGCTGTGGCGGTTGCCCATGTCGTTTTGAACAATAAGAACCGGGCGTATTCCGCCTTGTTCCGAACCCACAACCGGGCTTAAATCTGCGTAAAATAAATCTCCTCGGCTGACTAACATTTTTGTCACACTCCAAATACAATGTATAAAATTTAAAACCCATTTATATACATTGTTGCCATTTTGCGCGGCTTTATACTTATTATATGATGTTTTCAGCGCAAGATGTGATTAATTTCTTTTATTAAAACTCCCCCCTTTGTATATGAACGCGGCACGCGCTTTCCTATATTGCAAACAATTTCGTAGTTTATGGTTTTAAGAATTTCCGCGATATCGTCCGCGGTAATTTTTTTATCCCCCTGGCTACCCATTAAAACAACCTCGTCGCCCTCTCTTACGCCGTCAATTTCGGTAACGTCGAGCATAAGCTGATCCATACAAATATTTCCCACCACCGGCACAAATTCGCCGCGAACCAATACCTTTGCTTTGTTACTTAAATTTCTTGGGTAGCCGTCCGCGTAACCTACCGGCACGGTGGCAATTTTGCTTTCCCTTGCGGTATAAAACGTGCGGGCGTAACTTATGCTTACATTTTCGCCAACGGTTTTAACATAACTTATTTTGGATTTTAAAGACATTGCCGGAGTTAAATTAAGCCCTTTAAGCGGCAGAAGGTTGGCGGGGGCAAGCCCGCACAAAGTTATGCCCGCGCGTGAGGCGTTAAAGGCAATATCCGGGTAATTTACTATCGCGCCGGAATTTGCCGCGTGTATTATATCAATATTTATACCCTCGCCCTTCAGCATAGACAGAAAATTATTAAACCTTTCAAGCTGCTCGTAAACAAAGCCCGAACCTTCCTCGTCCGATGTGGCAAAATGGGTGTATATCCCCTCAACATAAATATTTTTAAGGCTTAAAATTTCCTTTATTTCGCCAACAGTTTCCTTGGTGGGCATAAAACCGAGGCGGCTCATGCCGGTATCTATTTTAATATGTATTTTGGCAATTGTGTTATCCGCCGCCGCAATTTTTGAAAGCTCCCTCGCCATTGCGGTATGGAAAACCGTTTGGGTAAGGTTATAATTCGCGATATAGTCGAACAGGCCGCTTGGAGTATAGCCGAGAATAAGTATTGGGGCATGAATGCCGCGTTCGCGCAGCGCGATACCTTCCTCGCATATCGCAACCGCCAGGGAATCCGCGCCGTTTTGCAGCATAACCTTTGAAAGTTCCGCAGCTCCATGCCCGTAACCGTCCGCTTTAACCGCCGCTATAAGCATAGGGCTTTTTATCCGCATCTTAACGGATTTTGTATTGGATTCTATCGCGTCCAAATCTATAATTGCCTGTACTCTTGTGTATTCCGGCAAGTAAAAACACTCCCTTTAAATGTTTGCCTTAAAAACCGTATCGTCCAATTCAACATTATATTGAAATTCCGTAAAATTTACAATAATTCTTTCAACGCTGTTTTTGTCGTAAACAACAAGCTTAACGGGATTTGACGTTTCGTTATCCACCCACAATTTTTCTGTTGCAAGGTACGGATGTTCGCCCGGCACAACCGCCTCAAGCACGGTGCATATACTCTCATCCAAGGCGGCGGCGGCAACGGTAACATCCTGCGAGCTTAAGTAATTTTTAACAAAGCTTGTTATTAAAATTTCGCTGCGCTCGTAGGATTCCTTGCTGCCTACCGAAATTTTCCCGGATATTTTCGGGTTAAACTGCGAAATAATTGTTCCGTCCGAAACCGTAACGTTACCGGCAACCTTTTCCGGCCCCGTAACGGTTATACGGTATTCGCCGGTTGAGCGGCACTGATGAAATGTTTCATAATCGTTCGAGCCTTTGTTGGATACGTATGTAACCGACGCGGCGGCTTGGTAACTTGTCATGCTAACCAGTGCCTTTTGGATTTTTTCGTACGCGGTAACCGACAGTTCCTCCGGTTTGCCCTTAAGAACGCCGCAGCCCGATACGGTAAAAACCGCAAGCAAACATAACGCAATAATTCTTTTCATTTTAAATATCCTCCCGGATGGCGCTGCCCGGCAAACCTTTAAGCGGTTTGCGGCAAACGCCAAAAATATTCATTCCTTAAATATTATGCAGGCTTCGGGACAAATAAAACTACAGGCGGAAAATTTCGGTTATTAAAACATTAAAAGATTTATTTTGGGAGACCGGCGGAGTTTAAAAGATTGTTCGCACTCTCGCCGAAAAAGAAGTTTCAATTTTACTACAGCTTTGAATAATAAGGCGGAGCATTTCTTTTTTTGGAATGATGACGTTTTTTTGTCATCATTCCAAATAGCAAGCCGTTATCTTTACCCGTTCTTCGCGCAGCTATCCGGCAAGGGTTGTAGAGGCTTTGGCGTAAATATTACCCGCACTTTGAGTGGCTGTTGCAGGAGGGTTGCAGGAGGGTAGCGTGTTCTTTGCAGGAAACAAAAGGAGCACGTGAGTAATCAAGTGTACCCTTTGCAGATGGCGAAAGGTTTTCGCAAAGCCGCGCCGTAACACATATTTCAACCCGTTCGATTAGGCAAACGGCGTAATTATTGCCCGCGTGAGTAATCAAGCATATTAAATTTGAATATCTTAGCTGTTATGCAACGCTAAGTGCTTTGAAATGCAGATTGCATTAAGTGCGGAATTTAGAATAATTAGTGACATATATATGTCACTAATTATTCCATGAGTTCAAATAGAAGCAGCGCTAAATATTTATATTGTTCAGTGTTTGCGGTACTTGTTACTTGCTAAAGGGCGCTTATCTTGCGGCTTTGATTTATATCTACCAACGTCAGAACCGAAATAATATTCTTACCGCGCCATAACACTTTACGCGTATTAATAAAGGCAACGTTAGAAAATTAATCGCTTGGACATAATTACGCCAAATGGCTATCCCCTTGACGGAACCAGAAAAATAGTGCACAATAAAAGAATGATGAGAGAATATCCAATGACTTTTGACGAATTTGTAAAACAATTTTCTACAGATGAACAATGTAGAGAATACTTATTTCAATTAAAATGGCCAAATGGTTTTGAGTGCCC
>JAISVZ010000168.1 GCA_031271295.1 Clostridiales bacterium
TATAAGGTTAATTGTAACATATTTTTGTAGACTAAGGATCTAATGGGTGAACTCCCGTGCAGGTTCAAGTCCTGTCGAGTGCAGTCAGTAAAAACAAGGCTTCCGGGGTTTTCCAGGAAGCCTTTTATCTTGTCAAAATCGGTGTTTTTATGTGTTTTAGTACCCAAAAAACAAGCGGTTTTCGCTTCAAGAAAACACGTTTTAATGCGGTATTACAACAGATATCCACTGTTGCATTTACTTTTGGAATTTACGAAAATTGCGGGGGAGGTTAGCCTTTAAATTTTACCGCGCCAAGCAGGTTATTGAGCGCTTCGGACTGCGCCGCCAGTTCCGTTGAAGCCGCCGCGTTTTCGTCCGCCATTGCGGTATTGTCAATTACGCCCGCGTTAAACCTGTTCATCCCGTCCGTTATTTGGTTAACATCATCTTTTTGTTTTACGGAATTTTTCGATATAAGCGAAACAAGTTCCGAAACGGAGTTGATGTTTTCAATTATCTTAAGAAGCGCGTCGGAGGTGGATTTGGCTGTTTCGGCGCCTTCGTTTACGCATTTTAGAGTTTCCTCTATAAGTTCCTGCGACTGATGCGCCGCTTCCAGGCTTCGCGATGCAAGGCTTCGTACTTCTTCCGCAACAACGTTAAAGCCTTTTCCGTGTTCGCCGGCGCGTGCCGCTTCAACGGCGGCGTTTAGCGCCAAAAGGTTGGTTTGGGAAGCAATACCGTCTATAATATTTATAATTTTGGCGATATTGTTTGCCGCGTTCTTGATGGAATCCATACTTTCAAGCATCATATGCATCTGCTCGCTGCCGTTTGCAGCGTTTTGCTTGGAAAGTGAAGAAATATTCTCCGCTTCGCCCGCGTTTTCGGCGTTTTCGCGCCCGTGCCGGTCTATTTCGGAAACGTTTCCGGTTAAACGCTGTATTGTTTCTTGCTGGTTTGTTGCGTTTCCAATAAGGCGTGTTCCGGAGCCGGATATTTGCGAAGCGCTTGCGTTTAACTGCTCGGCTATTTGCCCTATTTGCCGGAAAAAACTGTCCTGATCGTTAATTATGGATTGCAACGCCTCTTCAATTGCCGCAAAATCTCCGTTAAAACGTTTTGTAAACTTCACGCTTAAATCGTTTTTCGCAACAGATTGCAGAGTTTCGCGTATTTCCTTTATGTAAGCCGCCAATTCGTCGATGGTTTTATTCATGTTATCCTTAAAAACGGATAAATCGCCGTTGTACCGGCCTGTCATTTTTATGCTTAAATACCCGTCGGACACTTGCTTTAACACGTTCGACGCTTCTTGCATAGGCACGGTTAAAACCTCTATAAGGCGGTTAAGGTTATACAGCATTTTCGACCAATCGCCCTTAAATGCCCTATCGTTCGCGCGCACAGCTAAATTGCCTTGTGAAGCCGTTTCCGCTACGTTTATAATTTCGTTGCTTATATGCGAAAAGCTGTCCCTAAGGTTATCCACGGTTGTGTTTGCCGCAGAAAGGCTGCCGGGATATTTGCGGACGTTGGCGTTAAAATTGCCGTTTCCGTAATTTTGAACAACATCTAAAAGTTCGGCGAATATATCGGTGTACATCGCAATTATGCCGTTAACTCCGTTTGCCACTTCTAAATAAACCCCGGTGAATTTTGATGCGTCTATTCGCTCTTTGTATTCCCCTTCCGAATGGAGTTTTGATATATTTCTTATATCCGTTACAAGGCTTAAAAGAGTTGAAACAACGTGCGAAAAACTACCGTAAAGCACGCCTATTTCGTCGTCCGTATCCTGATTCCGCGCCCTAAAGGACATATCGCCCTCGTATAAAAGTTTCATGCCGTCGGTTATGCGCCTTAAAGTATAAGCCAAAAGACGCTTGATATAATAGCGCATGGATAACCCAAAGGTAACGCTTAAAATGATCCCCGCAATTATTATATAAAGCGCAAACCTGTTGGAGCTTTCCGTAACCGCCTGAATTTGAAAATCCACGCCGAGTACCGCAATCGCGTTTCCGCTGCCATCCAGTATTGGGGCAAACCCAGTAATAAGCGTTCCGAAATCTTCCGTATAGTAGGGTTCTTCAACATTCGCCTGCTTGCTGCGCATTATCGAAAAGGCGTTTTCCCCGTACACGTCCGTATCGTTTTCCACATATCCAAATTCGAAAATATCATCGGGGTTATCTCCCGGTTTTATAGCTTCATAGTAATTTACGAACCGGGTATCGTCGTAAGGGGAAATAATGTACAAATACGACACGTCGAGTTCGGTTTTTAAAGCGTCCAACTTGGATTTAACAACGTACCAATACTCGTCCTGCACAGGTGATTTCAGAGATACCGCCAGTTTTTCGGTATCGAAAGATGAAGCAATTGAGACAGAAACGTCTTTGGCTAATTTGGAATACACGCTGATTGAATCGTTTCGGTAAATTATGTAACTGTACAAGCCTATTAAAAAAACCGAAAGCAAATTCATCGCAATAACTGCCCGTGAAACTCTTGTGCTCATTGATACGCGTTTTCTTTCTTTTCTCATGCAAATTACCTTCCCTTCTTTTTAAATTTTATCTTTTGAATTAATGAGTTAACTACTTTCATTGGTTTAAAAGCCTAAGTACATTTTGTACGCTGCTGTTTGCCTGAGCAAGCAGGGGCTGCGCCGTTTGCGAAAGTATGTTGGTTTTTGTTAGCCGCATCATTTCCTTTGCCATATCCGCGTCTCTAATTCTTGATTCGCTTTGTGCAAGGTTTTGCGCGGTAACGCTGTTGGAATTTCGAATGTGGTCGAACCGGTTTTGTCGCGCACCGAAATACTCACGAGTTTCAACAACTTTAATAAGCGCTTCGTCTATTCTTGTTAGCGCCTTGTTTGCCTGTTCAATATTTGTAACTACTACGGAATTAATCCTAAGCCCGGTTGAGTCTATTCTGGGCTTGTCTATGGAAACCAAATCGTTCGCCTTGGCGCTTACCTGAATTAATATATCGTGCCTTGCGTCTATTGTTCCGCTTTCAGAATAAAAAATTTCGCTCCGTGCTGCACCCGAAATTCCTGAAATGGTATTTTTTCCGTACCTGCCGAATGTTAATTTAATATTGTTTCCGCTCATAACCGCACGGATATCCGGTGGGCTTGGCGTGCTCTCGTTTTCAATTAAATAGTTTAGTGTATCCAATAACTCTGCTTGGGTATAAACATTTTCCGGAATTGTATAAGTATATTTTACACCATTTGCAGTAAAAGAAAAATCATTTTTTCCTTCCTCTATTATAACTCCTTTTGATATGTCTTTTGTACCGGTAGTATATGACGGAACCATTTCTCCCTCAGTTTTGTAAAACACAAAATAAGATGCGCTGCCGGATACGCCGTCTATAATGTATTGACCGGGGTTATCAAAGGCGTAATCCTTCGGGATGTAGAACTGAAGTGCGTTACTGTCATTACTTCCGGCAACGCCGCTGTTAAACCCGCCTATTGAAACGCTAACCATTTCTCTCGGAAATACTATATCGCCCGGAAAATTTTCGGTTTCAAGCGCCGCAGGCAAATTCTTTGCTATCATATCTAAAAGAGCGTCACCTACAAACTCGCCCTCGTCCAATATAATTTTTACTGTTTTGCTTTTTACTTCGGTACCGTCATTTATTGAAATATCGAACGAAAGCTCGTCGTTTGTTCCCTTTATAATCTCCACCGAATTATTGCGCACATCCTGCCTGCCTATGGCGAACGCCTGACTTACGGTTTGTGTGCCGTCTTTTCCTGTAGGCTTCTTATCCTCGTTTAATATTGTTCCCCTCATTACGTAATTGTAAAACCCGCCTCCAAAGTCCGACAAATCACTTTCGCCGTATTCCATCTTTAGTGCTTCTATACGCACCCCGTCTGCTGATACTGTTACTTTTAATAATTTGTCTGAACCAACACCATTAGTAGAATTATTTACTTGGGTTTGAATAATTCCCTCTAACTCCGTAAACGAATACCCATCGTTATTAGTAGGTATGGTTATTGAAACTTCTTTTGGAGGTACGTCATTTCCGTAGTTGAAGGTTAAAGTATTGTTAACATCTGAAATTTTGACCGGTTCGACGATTTCTATGCCGTTTATGTATGCCACCTTCTGGTCTACGGTATCGTCGTTGTTGGTATAATTAGGCGGAGCAACAGCCGGTACTGTTCCGGTTGGTATGGAAACGCTAAATTCCCTATCCGCTCCTTTCTCTGTTCCCTTCAAAATAAGTTTTCCGCCTTCGATTGTTGCCTCTATGCCGCTTTTGCTTATCCCAAAAATTCTGCCCATAGCACTGCTGTCTTCAATATTTGTCCTAACTCCTATAAATGCGTCGGGTCCCGTATCAACTGTTGTTAGCGTAAGATAATTTGTGGAAGGGTCAATAGAAGCCTTGGCTTTTACGTCCTTTTCGTTAAACTTTTTGTTAAGTTCCTCCACAAGCTTCGAAGGAGTATAATCCCCGGGGTCTAATTCTATGGTTTCTACATTTCCATTTATATCCTTATAATAACTGAATGTGTTCGTATCGGAATCAATAACAAAGGAATCCTCTACCGGAAGGTATCTATCATAACTATATGGATACACATACACACGCTCAAAAACGGTGCAAGACGCAGGTGTTTCTATATTCTTGAAAATTGCCACTGCGCTTTTCGTATTAATCCCAAGCTTTGACGTATCTATCGAAATTTTCGCGTTACCCCATACTTCCGTTGTTGTTAAGCGCAAATAAGAATTGACTTCGCTTAAATCCGCCGTAACACCGTACCCATTTTTCTTAAAAAGGTCGTTTAAATGATCTACGAAAGACTGCGCGTCGTATTCGTCTTCATCCAATTCTACGCTTACTGTTTCAACCTCAACACTGCTATTGCCATCAGCGTCAACAACAACTTTGTTAATTTCAAAATTGAAGGTGTTTTCTTTGTTATCAACCATATTTTTATCTATAACAATGGTTTCGTTCATGGTTTTCGCAATTGTGGCTTGAGCTTGCGGCTTATAACACAAATGAGATATAAATGAGCCGCTGTTGTAATAACCCATCTGCAAGGTGGCAGACGATGATTCAATCTCAGTTGTAAATCTAAGGCTGTTTCCTTCCGTAGTTACATCAACGCTCGGCCTTTCATCTGGTGCAAAATACTCATCAAACTTATTCTGTATATGCTTGGCAAGCTCGGCTAATGTAAACTCCAACTCTTTGTTTGAACCAAGTAAATCCAGAGGTACCGATTCGCCGTTTACGTAACAAATAAGCTGACTGTTACCACTGTGTATCTTAAACTTATTATTGGTATCCAGCGGTATATCAGGCAAAACAATTGAAGCCGGTATACCTCCGGACGTTTGCCCTTGAATTCCTCCTTCTCCCCGGTCAAATTCGTCAAAAGGGTTAAGAAGATCTCCACCGCCGTATTTAGTTATAATTACGTGGCTTTGCGTACCACGATGAGTACCCGTGTCAAAAGGTTTATAAACCTCGCCAGGGGTAGGTTTAAGTGATTCTTCAATTTCAGTTGCTATTGCATCAAGAATATCAGATAAATCGCCAGTTTGAAGCTCTACAGTTATTCCCTTTGTATCACCGTCTATATAAAAAGTGAAGTTTTTGTTTGAATCGTCAATTTTTGTTATTGGCGGGATCATCGTTGAAAAGTTAAGTTCCAACTGCGGTACGGTAGTCTCGGTTCCTTTACTGCTACTAAAAGAAGCAGAGGTAGTAGCAAGCCCTTCAGCCTCAAACAAAGCTGAATAACCGCCATTAACTCCATGCGCGGCTACCCTTATGCTGGTAACATTACCTCCGGAAATTCCTGAAAGCACTAAATTATCGCTCGAATTCTTTTCAAATTTTATTTTTTCGTCCAATTCCGTTGGAATATTGTTGTTTAGCTCCGTTATTAAATCATCAATAGTGGCATAATGTTCCGCAGGTATTCCAACAGTATACTCCTGCTCATTCATATTTGGATAAACTTTTACGTAAAGTTTAAATGAATTATCCGTCGATGCGTCAAAACCGGAAGGAAAAGTGCCGGCGGAGGTAACAAAGGGCGCATCATATTCACCATATACGGGCGTTATGTCTTCAAACGATGCAAAAGCGGACTTAATAAACAAAGTATCATAGGCGCTGCTTGTACTGTCTATTTCAATCTTACTCTTTAGCCCGGAAACTGTTGAGTCTAATCTTATTCCTTTAAGAAACGTTTTTAATCCGTTACTGCCTTCATACTCACCATCTAAAGTATCTGCGGTAATCCCTAACTTCTCACGGTAAAAAGCATCGTTAAGTTCCTTCACCATATTGGCCGCGCTATAGTCCTTTGGAGGTATTTTTATGGTAACATAATCTTCCGCATCGTTGGCGCGTATGATCAAAGTATTGTTAGCACTCGTTATTTTATACATATTATGTTCAGTGTCACTTTCATCAGCCGCCAAAACCGCGCCGCCTAAAAAAAACCCGCGTTCATGCACCACATTGCCGTATTTAATGTTGTCATAAAACACGGAAGTGTAAATCTGCTCTCCATCAACGTCTATTTTAAACATATTGCCTTTAAACCCGGTAACAAGGCAGTCCTCACTTACAATTTGTATATTGCTCGCACCGTATTCCATTGCTTTGGCATTGCTTACCCCCTGTGCGGCAAGCGCTTCGTTAATTCTGTTTATTAACTGCGTTTTGGTATAAAAACCTGTGGGCAACGTTAAGCTTATATCCTTTTCAACTTCGTTAGAATCTACCAAGGTAAAACTTAACTCGTTGTTTGCATTGGTTACAGTAAGGCGGGAATTCTCGGTAAAAACAGTTGTGCCAAGCAACGCTCCGCTGCTGCTCTTGCTGTAAGCATCGTAGATTAAATACTGCAAACCGCCGGAAATTTCGTCTATAATTGCTCCGCCTTCGAAGTTTAAATTAACAAGGCCGTTTTTTGTGTACTCTAAATTAATCCCCAAATCGTCCGCGCCGGAGGATACCATTGCGTCGTCTATTTTATCCATTAATTCGTGTGTGGTGTAATTTCCGGCAGGAATAGTTATTGTTGCGGATATCGGCGACTCCCCTTCGGATTTTGTAACCTTTACGGTTAACGTGTTATCCGGCGGGGAAATTGTGTGCCTTTGGCCCTGATCCCAAAAACGGTTGCCCTCTATAGTATGATATGTTGGCTCGTGTTCCATAAAAATATGGTTTGTGTTAAACTGCGTTTCGGTAACCAAAGCGTCGAGTTCGCTCTGAAGCTGGTCGAACTCAGTTTGGATATTTGCCCGGTCCAGGTCAGTTTGCGTATCGTTTAACGCATATACTGTAAGCTCCCTCATTCTTTGCATAAGGTTAGTCATTTCGCTTAACGCGCCCTCACCGGTTTGTATCCACGAAATGCCGTCTGTTACGTTTGCGGTTCCGCGCTCTAAACCGCGAATTTGCGAGCGCATTTTTTCAGAAATGGCAAGACCTGCGGCATCGTCTGCGGCGCTGTTAATTCTTAGCCCGCTGGAAAGCCTCCCCGCAGTCACCGCGCGGCTTTTTTCCGTTATTCCCATTTGCCTGTTGATCATTGCCGCCATTGGATTGTAGCTGATAATCATACCGGAAACCTCCCCTTTTAACTTAAAATATTTGATATTTCGCCACACTGATATATTACCTCTAAATCAACCTTAATTCAATTGGTTTTGCCAAATTTAATGTAAAATTTTTAGTAGTTTTTGTTTTTACAAATTATTTTGCGGAAATAAAAAAACGGCTTATATTAAGCCGCATATATTGTGATGATAATATATTTGTGGTTGGTAAAGTGTTTAGTACACAGCTATTTTTCAAGCTTATCAGTTTTACCCTTTGCCTTGCGCTCTTTCTTAACCCGCTGCTGAAAAATAAGATTAACCAAAACGATAGCCGCCGTTGCAATTAACGCAAAAATTATCTGCCCAACGCTTGTAAGTATACCAACTGCGGCTGCGCACCAAATTGTTGCCGCCGTATTTATGCCCTTTACATTTGCGCCGTCTTTAAAAATTATGCCCGTGCCAAGAAAACCTACGCCGCTGATAATTTGCGCGGCAATTCTCGCAGCTTCGGTTTCAGGAAAATTAAACGAAGCCAGCACAAAAATGCAAGAACCAAGGCACACAAGCGTATTTGTTTGCACTCCGGCAGGGTGCCCCGTTAATTCCCTTTCAATGCCGATAAAAAAACCCAGTAAAACGGATATGCCAATTCTTATTGAAAAATCCGCCAAAGTTAAATCCATAGCTATCCCTCGTTTTCTTATTCATTCGTAAGCATAATATGAAATTATTATAGACAACGGCAGATATTTTTTCAACAAAATAAACTAAAAAAGTATGAAATCCTATTTTCACGCAAAAAATACCGTGATATACTAAGAACACGAGTACAGGGGGCAAAAATATACGGGAGGAATAAAATTATGAAAAAATTAGAGGTGTTTTTTGATTATTCGTGTCCTTATTGCCTAAAGGGGCATGAAAACTTGTTGCAGCTTTTGCCGGAATTTCCGGATGTTGAAGTTGTGTGGCGTCCGTGCGAAGCCCATCCACGCCCGGAAAGATACGGGCGGCACAGTGATTTGTGCATTATGGGGATGTTTTACGCGCAAAACCACGGAGCGGATATTATGAAATATCACGATATTATGTACGACGCGTGTTTAAAAAGCAGAATTGACATTGAGGATTTAAACCTGCTTGCGTCCTTCGCCTCCGCGCTTGTTAACGAAGCGGAATTTAAAGACGAAATAAAAAGCGGCATGTATACCGCACAGCTTAACGACGCAAACAGCTTAGCGTACGACAAATCCGGCGTGTGGGCGGTTCCGTCTTACAGAATGGACGGCGGCAAAGCGCTTGACGCGGTGGAGAATGTCGGCGTTTCAAAAGAGGATTTAAGGAAATTTTTGGAGAACTGAAATTTAAGCGGAAAACCCATGAAAAAGGCTCGTTAAGGAAATAATTACATTCCTTAACGAGCCTTTTTAAACTTTAGCAATTATTCAGGCGCCACTCGGATTTGAACCGGGGATAAAGGAGTTGCAGTCCTCTGCCTTACCACTTGGCTATGACGCCGTAAGCAGACACCGCTTAAATACAGAAGCGCTTATATGCCCGCCTGTTTTTCGTTTCGTATTATACGTGCAAAAAAATAATCTGTCAAGATACTTATAAAAGCGCCGCCAAGCCTGAAAATTGCAAGTTTAATTGCCAAGCGCCGCCAAGCGCTCCGCCTCCATCTCTTTATACTTTCCCGTAAAAAAATCCACCGGCCATTGGTTTTTGTGTATTCCCGCAAGCGTTTTCAAACCCATTGCGCCGTACAGCGCAACTAACCCCTGATAATTAGTAAACCCCGCGTCGTTTACATCGTATCTTTGCGCCGCCAAATCGTGGCATACCACGGAATTATAATTTATTTTGGGCTTCCAATTTGCCCGTATGCCGTAATAATAGTGGTAGCCAATAAGCAGGCTATCGTCCTCGTATGCCTGTTTTCCCCTTAGAAAGCGTGTGTTAAACCCGCCTACGGCTTTTAAAACCTCCATTTTATGAATGCACGGGTGTGTTAAACCGTTTGTTACGGTATCTCGCTTTAAATTTTGCAAATAGCCGTCCAAAAGCTCCGTTTCTTGCGGCGGCGGCGCGGTAAATTCATTTAAGCAAATAAGCTCGCCTTCTTTTGAAACTATGCCGCAGCCAATAAGTGGTTCGTTTTCGTTGCTTTTTAAATAGTCTACAAGCGCATCCTCCCAGTTAAAGGTAAAGGCCATATCCACATGAAGCTCGCTTACAAACGAAACACCCGGTAATTTCCAAACATATTCAAAACAGTTTTGCCTTCCCGCAACAATTCCCACATTTTCACCGTTTCCAATAATAAAACATTGAAGGTTGTATTCTTTTAAAAAATCATTTAGCTTTTCGTTACTCCAAAAACCCTGATTATACACAACCACGGTTTTATATCTGCTTTTTTCAAGGGTTTTAAGGCACTTTTGCGCCATTTTAGTGTCGTATTCCAGAGAATTTTCCCTTATCATAAATAAAAGAGTATGAATAAGCTCCACTTCGCATCTCTCCTTATATCAGGTTTTGCTTGCTTAACTGCGCCGCAAAATTACGAACTACCTTTTATTCTTATTCTGCTTAAAATGATCCGCGAAAAACTTGCGGTTGTGCTCAATTTGGGGGGATTTTGGCTTAAATGTTGCGGCTTTTTCGTTATACCTTCTGCCTTTTTCATAATCCCCCAATTCGCAGCAGCAAACACAGCACTCAATATTGGGAATAAACCCGTAATAATCCCACAACACAAAACCTGCGGTATTCGGCTTTTTTATATTCGCGGCAAAATCGAACCACTTTAGCGATGTTGCGAAATCCTTTAAATTTTTATAGTAATAGCCTATTTCGGAGCAAATTTCGGCACGCGGCGCGTCGTACAAAAAGCTTTTTGTTAAAATAGGCATTACCTTATGCATATCGCCAAGCTGCCGGTAGCAGGTTGCAAGGTTGTAACACGTACCTATGTTATCCTCTACCCAGCCCTTGCCGCCGTCTAAAAACTTTTCAAAATAATAAACAGCCTTTGCCCACATCATATGGTCTTTAAGTTCGCGCGCAAAGTAATACTGCTGCCTTGGGGTCATTTCAGCACCGCTTTTTTCAAGCGTATCGTAAATATCAAGATTTCGGTTTGGGTTTTCGTGCGTGAAGTTTTTTCTGTGATGAACTTCCATTTCGGAAGACAAGACAGCGCCCACCATCGGAATACACTCATGAACAGGGTCCTGCCATTTGTAGTTTTTTTCACGTTTGGTAAGGCGCTCGCGTGTGGAAATAAGAATTGGTACTCCGTGCTCGTCGAAATGTGTAATGTATTTCATTGTTACAATATCAATATTAGGGTCGAGCGTTTCTTTAAGTTCATTAAGCATTTTAACCGTTTTAGGCGGCAAAATATCGTCCGCGTCAAGCCACATTTGATAATCCATTGTAGCTTTGGAATACGCGTGGTTACGCGCGGCGGAAAAATCGTTAATCCACTCAAAATCGTAAATTTTATCGGTAAATTCGCGTGCAATTTCTTTGGTTTTGTCGGCGGAACCGGTATCTACTATTATAATTTCATCAACTGCGGGTGCTGCGCTTTCTAAACAGCGGCGCAGAACATCCTCTTCGTTTTTAACTATCATACACAGGCTTATCGTAATCATTAGGATACCTTCCTTATGGATAAATATATAATCAGTATATTATTTTTTTACCCGAAAGTGAGTGTCCTATTATTGAATTTTGGATGTGCACTATGCTAAAAGCTGCAATACGCTTTGCGGTGCGTTATTATTTTGAGCGAGCATGGATATTGCCGCCTGTTGCAATACGTTTGCCTTTGTAAGCCTCATCATTTCCTTGCCCATATCCGCATCCCTTATTCGGGATTCGGAAGCGGAAAGGTTTTCCGCCGTTACATCAAGGCTTGAAATATTGTATTCCAGCCGGTTTTGGTACGCGCCAAGCGAAGCTCTTATTTCAGTTACGTATTGCAACCCGTTATCGGCTGTTTCGATGGCTTTTACGGCGTTTTCGGTTGTTGTAACATTAATGCCAACATCGCCGAATAAAATACTGCTTGAAATATTCGGGATTGTAATATTTATGCTCTGCCCGGCGTTTGCGCCAATTTGCAAGTGAAAATTGTTGCCCGGCTTGCCCGTGGTGGATTTAGGCCATGTAATGCCTATAGCAAACCCGCCGGAATTAATTATGTTTCCGTCTTCATCAAAAGCTGCTGCGCCGCCGGTGTTATCAATAATGTTATCTTTAGTTCCCGTAACCCCGTTAAGCGCATACGAAGTTGTTCTGTCGCCCAAATTCGGCACTCCGGCATCTGACAGAAAACCTTCAAAATCCGCAGCGGCTTCACTTTTCATTTGCGCTAAAATTTCCGCGGGTGTTTGCCCGAACACATTTTCTACGGATGTTTCAAAGCTTTTGGTAATTTTTATATCCTCAAGCAGGTCTTTAATTCCTCCGCTTACGCCTCCGTAATTATCCAAATACATAACCGCCAAATAACCCATATCGTAAGGACTTGAGTTGGGGTTATTAAGGCCGTTTACAATGGAACTTTGCAAACCGGGCGAGTTGTAGAAATGTGTATCGCTTCCGCCGTTTATGGCTTGGCACAAACCCTCGGAAAACCACTGGGGAAAGTCCGTAACCATAGAATTTTGCGACGTGTTGTAAAAATTGTTGCGCTGCACGGTGTGCATAAGCTCGTGCGCTACAATCCTATCTAAATAATTACCGCCAATTACAGGCCCGTTTTCGTCAAAATCAGGCTCTACGCCGTTGATATAATTTTGGTTTATTGTAAGAATATATTCGCTCCCGCTGGAATAACTGGTCATAGTGGCAAGAGCGCTCATGGACGAGCTGAAGCGAACCTCAAAATTAATGTCATTTAAAAGGGTAAGCCCGGTTTGGCTTTCTATTTGCGAAAGGGAATCGTTTATCCATGAACCGTTAAGCCATTCAAGTATTTTACTTTGAACTTCGGAAAGCCCGCCCGCCGCTCCTGCGGTTGCGGTAACACTTTCCGCGGTAAAGGTAACCGTACCTGCTTTTATTTCGGATTTATCGGTAATTACGGAAGCTCCGTCCTCGGCGCTTTTTAAGGACGATAAATTCTCCCCGTTAAGCAACTTTTTGGTATTAAACTCGGTACGCTTGGCTTGGTCGTCAATTTCGGATACAAGCTGATCAATTTCCTTTTGAATATTTTCACGGTCGCTATCCTGGTTTGTTTCGTTAGCCGCCTGAACCGCAAGTTCCCTTATGCGCTGAACAATGTTATCTATTTCGGAACAAGCGCCCTCCGCTGTTTGAATAAGTGAAATACCGTCCTGAGAATTTTTGGACGCCATTTGAAGCCCGCGTATTTGCGAGCGCATTTTTTCGGAAATTGCCAAACCAGCGGCATCGTCGGCACTGCTGTTTATGCGAAGCCCCGAGGATAAACGCGCGGATGCTTTTGTTACTTCGAAGCTGATTCTTCGCAAAATCCTGTTTGAATTCAGCGCCGAAACATTAGTGTTTATTGTCATATGTATCCGCTCCTTTTGTATTATTCCGGTATGTTAATCCCAAAAACCTGTTTCTTCAATTCGCAGCTTTGCTTTGCATTTTGGGCACAACACGCCCTCCTGCATATAATTGCCGCTAAGCTCCGAGAAATTTTGGCCGCATTCGCAAACGCTTTTAAATTCAGCCGTTTCGCCGCTTGGCGCGGTAAATTCAGCCTTATGCATAACGCTCAGCTTGCCGCATGTTTCGCAAAGCGCCAAAACGTTCTCCGCAACCACACTCACATTTGTACTATTTGCTTTAAATTTTTCAATTTCTGCGGCTGTTTCATTTGAAAAAAGAGTTTTTACAAAATCCGGGAGGTGGTACATCATCCCCGAACCTAAAAAAAACTCTTCTTCATAACCGCATTTATCGCATGAAACTTGAGATATATAACCCATAAAATCACTCTCACTTTTAACTTAAGTAAATGCGCTTAACAAACATCTCTTGATTAATTAATCGGATAAAACAATTAATTTCTTTATACCTGTTTCAATTAAAGTTAAAAATGTTAGTTAGCAATTAATTATTCATAAGTGTTTCTCCCTTTAAAATCTGCTCGCCGAAAAAAAACTCATCACCCGAAGGTTCGTCAGAACAATCCTCCTCTTCTTCGTTTTCCTCGAAAACGGGTTCGGCACTGTTAACAATATCTAAAACATCAATAAATTCCTGCACTTCCTCCTGGGATAACTCCGGCCTTTCCGCGTTTAAAACAGGGACTTCCGGTTCCTGTTTCATAGATGAGAGCACCTGTTTAAAATCCTTGATAAGTTCGTTATTAACAATCCTTGTTGTTTTTGAAAGCTGCGTTATCTGAGATTTTTTCGACAGGTTATACTTCTTTTTCGGAGCAACTAATTCCTCCGAGCCGCTTACCTTAATTTCGTAACCGTATTCGTCGTCCAACTCCTGAAAGTCTTCCTTCTTTTTCATAAATAACTGATCTCCATCGTCCTTATCGGACACTGTTGTTACTAAAAATATCAACCCTGCGGAAGTACAAATTAGCAGAATTATAAGCGATGCCAAAATAAGCGTCGTCATGACTGATGCCTCATTTCGTAACCGTAAACGGATATTAAAATACAAAAGCGCCGTTTTAGACTGCTAAAATATTTGCACAATCGTTTATCGGATTATTCGAAGAAAATAATAAGCTCCATTTCACCCTCGCTGCCGTCTATTATGCTGTAACTGATATTTGAAATATCGCGGTGAAGGTCGAATATAAAGTCCAACTCGTATTTTTTGCTGTCGTAATTTTTAACATATAAAAGAACGTTAATTTCGCTTTCGGATTCGCGTTCTTTTACGGCCTTTGCAACCGCGGCTTTAAAACTGTCGTAGTCCGAAACTAACATATTGTTATAAACGTAGTAGTTGTATTTTGTTGCGGTAGCCTTTTGCGGAAAAGCCTCCTCGTTCCAAATGTGATCTTTCCGGAAAAAATCGTCGGTTTGGCAGAAGTACACATAATTGTGGTAAACCTTGCCGTCCGTTTTGTTGAGCGGAGCATCCCATGTTGTATCCACATTGTACCACTCGCCGTCTATTTTTACCTTGTTCCAAGCGTGAGCTTCCGAAACGCCGTCGTCAATTCCGGTGCCGGTTACGAAAATACATTCAATATCCTCCATGCCAAGAAGTAACATCATAGCCGAGGCATAGGCTGAACATACGCCGTTGCCGTAAAGCAAAATCCCCTCGCTTTTTTTGCTGCTCTCCGGCATACCGCCTGTATAAACCCGCATATCGTATTTTGAGTTTTTTGCCAAATAATCGTGAATTGCGGTTAATTTTTCGTAGTCCGTCATTTCGGCGGTTATGTTTTTTTCCAAAATGCTTTTGGCCTTGTTAAGCGTTTCTTTTTCGCCGTTTGAAAGCGAACCGGCAAGATCCGGGTTTTTAAACGCGTTTAAAATTATAATGTCGTCGCGGTAAACAGGTTCAATTTCAAAGGTAATATATTCCGATACGGTTTTATTGTTTCTTCTTACCGTATTTTTAATCATAAGTATAGACATTGAGCTTATTTCGGCAAACTCGTTATCCTTTAGCAGTTTCTCGCCGTTAACGGATTTATCCACATTAAGCACAATGAATGTGCTTGCCCGCGCTAATTCCTTTCGCAGCTTTTCTAAAAATTCGCCGCTCGATTTAATAAGCTCAACATCTTCCAACTGCTGCTGCTTAGCGGAAACAGCGGCAGCAAAAACGGGAAAACTTGAAGCCGTAAGCATTACACCCGTAATAACCAAACACACTAAAAACCGTAAACCTTTTTTCATAACAAATAAAACCCCCTTTGAAGTTTTAACCGAACGAGCGGAAGCTAAAAGCTTATTCACAGCTCATTCCATAATATTCCCTTCACATTGTAACATACCTGAAACTGACTTGCAATTCAACATATAACTTTTTGTGTGGTTTTAAAATGTAATTTCGCAACCTTACGCAAAAAATCCGCTCCTTTTTCCTTAACGGCTATTCTTGCCGCCTCATCTACCGCGCCCGACGCCCCCTTGGGCAAATCCAAACCGTATAATTCGCACAAATTTTCCATCAAACGCACGTAAGTATCCCGCGCTAAAATTGACGCGGCGGCTACAGCGGTGTCGCTTTCCGCCCTCGGCGTTTGAAAAAGGTTTGCTCCCCTACCCCTTTCAAGCAGCGCATCTTTAATGTATCTCTCGTTACCGAATTGATCCGCTATAATATTTTCGCATTTGTTTTTTTCAAGTAAATTTTCAATAACCCTTGCGTGCCCCCACGCCAGCAGAGTATTAAGGTTGTTTAATTTTGCGTATAGCTCGTTATACTTTTCATTACTTATATAAATTACGCTGTACTGCTCCGGCTTTAAAGCGGTTTTAATTTCCTCCGCCATTCTTTGATTTTGCTTGAAGGTATTTTTTTTGCTGTCGCAAACGCCTATTGCAATGAGCTTTTCTTCTATATTTCTATCCGCGAAAACACCCGCAACAACCAAAGGGCCGAAATAATCCCCCTTTCCGGATTCGTCCGTACCTATGCGCGTATCAAACTTTGGTATTTTGCCTTGAAGCGGCGCTATGGATGTAAACCACTTAATTATTTCGTCCGTTGATTTCTCAAAAACAATTTTGGTGGAATCCCCTTTGCCGTTATAATACAAAACCAACGAAGAGGGTTTTGCGTTCCCCCAACTAAATTTTATGCCGTAACCGCCGGATTCGTTTTCGGTTACGTTTTCCGCGTTGTTATTGTTTAGTATTTCACGCACCTTTTGTATTGCGTCGTCCTTGCGATGCACAAAATTTATTGAACCGGACATAAAACTGTTCTCCTTTTAAAAAAATAAAGTAAATATAATGAATACCGCGCGATTTATGTACTAAGCTACCTTACCTCTACGCCGGTATAATAATGCGCAAGTATTTCCTTATATGTATATCCGGCTGCCGCCATTGCGTTTGCTCCGTGCTGGCTCATGCCCACTCCGTGCCCGTTGCCGCGCCCGGTAAAAATAACGGTATCGCTTCCGCCGCTTGAACCTCCGCTTCGAGGCGTAGTTAACTGCGGGCTTTCATTTGCCAAATCCGTTTCATTTTTCAGCGTAACATCGCCGGTTGAAGAGGTTAACCCCGTTGATGTTGCCAAGCCGCTTGTATCTGCTAAAGCTCCCGATGCGGGAACTTTTTGCGCTCCGCTTAATATTGCGGCTATTTGTGCGCCTTGCACGGATACCTCTGCGGATAAACTCAAGGAAGGCAGCCCCCCGCCGGAAAAAATTTTTAAGCCTTCAAGCGTAAATTCCCCGCCTTCGTAAGCGCCCTGCAAGTAAACTTTCGCCGGTGTATTTTGCGTGCCGTTATTAGAACCGGACGAGGAACTTTGAGTGCCTTCCGCGGTACTCGCCGCCGCATTTCCAAGGCTCGCCAAATCACTGACGGTTGCGGCTGACGCGGGCTTTTGGTTTTCGGGAATCATGGAAATAAAATTATCACCTATAGAGAACATTCTGCTTTCCAAAGACCCTCCCTGCGACGGTGAGAAAAACGTGCGTATTTCCTCGCCCTTTAGGGAAATTGTTTCGTTTGTACCCTTTATGTCAAGCTTGTCCACTCTGCCGTATGCGGATAGCTCGCTTGCGGTTACGTTAAGCGCCTGCCCGGCGTTATAGCCCTTCGCGCTTAACATTAATGTTATTTCCGAAAGCGAAAATTTTCTTTGCCACTGTTTAGCCGTTGTTTCGTTATAATCCGGCACGGCGCGCAAATACGGCACTTTATCGTACCACACTTTTTCGGAATCTGCGGTTGCGCCGCCGCTGGAGGCAAAATATACCGCGTTTATCGGTTCGTTGTTATAATACGCCATAATTCCGGCTGTTGCCTCTACCGCCCGCACCGCAGTTTCGGTTTCGGCGGATGTGCCCAAATAAAGCTGGCAGTGAGTGCCGTCGCAAAAATTATAGCCGGAAGCTTCGTGAGAGTTAAGCCTTGACGCGCAATAGCTGCGGCTTGCCACCGCCTGAGCTTTAAGCGCTTCCCCGTTCCAGCCGGACGGCATTTCGGAGGCAACCACAGAATACAAATATTCCTCTATCGGTATTACGTTAACCGCCGATATTCCGGTTTTGCGGCAAACAAATTCCATAACTCCCCTGTAACTTCTTTTGCCAAGGGTAATATTACCGTCCGCTTTTATCTGCGCGTTTTTTGTTTCGTTATCAAAGAGCATAACCGGGTTTGCGCCGGAAAAAATCGCGCTGCGAAACGGCGCGGGGTTTAATATTTCGCAGCCTTCGGCAAATGAAAATTTGGCGGCCTCGGCTTCCGCGGAAGATGCGTAACCGCCTATGTATACCGCAAACAAATTATCGTCCATAAGGCCGGCGCAGGCTTTACCAAACGCTCCGCCGCTATTCGCGTAATTTTCCGCCTGCCGCCTTGCGGACTCGTAATCATTAAAAAAGCCCCCTACGCGCAAATAATAACTGTTAGCGGGGGCAACAGAAAAAGCGCCGCTTATATTTAACAAGGCGCTTGGAATAAAACTGCCGTTTGTACCAAACCCAGCTTGAACCGGAGCTGCGCCGAAGGAAATTTCAGCGGCGTTTTGATACGCAAGTAAGCCCACGCGAACAACCGGCGGATATGCTGACGCAAAATGGGGGGTATAGGATAAACTTAAACAAACAGCCAAAACAAGCAAAACACATGCGGCTTTGATAAAAAATTTCTTCATTACTTTAAAGATTCCATACGTACATTGCCCGTACGCAGCTCAAAATATTGGAACGCTTCGGGGTAATTTTTAAACTTCACCGTAAAAAAAGTTTCGCCTTTAAAAATTACTTCCCCTTCCCTTGCCGCTGTGTTGCCCGTATGCACACGCACCTTATCCCCAACAGAAAAATCTTGCATTTGTACCTCTCCATTCTAATTTAATTTGCTGCCGCGCGGTTATAAAAAACTATTTCGTCCGGGCGAACATAGCCCAGTTCTTCCCTTGCCTTTTTTTCCACAAACGCGTCCGTACCCTGATATGCCTTTTCGCGTTCAATATCATCCGCGATTTTATTTTCGTTTTCAATTTGCGCTTTAAGTTGTTGTTCCTTCTCCGCGAACTGCAAATACGGCTTAAAAAAAATAGTAAAACACGCAACAAAAAAGAGAACTAACAAAATAAGCCCCGCAAAAAAAAATTTTTTCATTTCAGACGCACACCGCCCTCTACCGTTTGCGAAATACAATCCTTAAATTAATAAAAGCTTTCCTCCCTTTTATTTTGGCATATCCCTTTAGTTTTTGCAACTTTTTTTTAACCAAACCCGCGCATTTCTTTGCTTTTTTAAGCAAAAATGCGGCAGGAACCTTTAAAAAATGCAAAATTACCTGAAACGGCAGCAAAATAATTCTTAAAATCAACGAAAAAAGTTTTTTACAGAAACTGACTATAGCATCGGCAGCCGCCAAAACAACGCGCGAAACCGTTTGCAAATACAAAATCATTCCCAGCGAAAACCCCAATATAAGATAAAACCGTATCTCGCCGTTGTTTTGCATATATATCACATAAAACATAACAAAGGACAATACAAGCCAAAACAAAATATCCTCAATCTGAACGGCGAAATTAACGTGCTTAACAATTTTGCGCAAAATCCTGAAGATATCGAAAAAAAACGCGCCGAACGCCCCCACGGCAACCGATATTAAAAAAAGAACGGCTTGGCTCTCCATTTTAAGTATCATGTTTTACCGCCTTACCGGAACAATTTTCCCAAAAAGGACGACTTCCCCTTCGAGAATTGGTTCGAATCCTCGTAGGTTAAGCTTATAATATCGCCGTCTATGCCCAAATCCCCGTTATCTAAGTTAAGGCGGTTAACATGCAGCGCGTTTCCTTTTAAAATTATAATTCCCATTTCGGTATCGGCAATAACCGTATCCTCATCGAAGGATAAAACATCAAGCACGCCCGTTATTGCCGCGCGTTCCTTCTTGTCCATTGTTACGGTATGTTTGGATGCTGCTCTTTTTTCTTCCGGCATAAAAAATAACCTCCCTTAAAAGAATAATACTTATACAGTATATTGCTCTTAAAAAGAGGTTATTCATGTTTTTCGATTCCCAGTGCACGCCTTACGGCAGGTTTTTGTACAGGAGCTGCGCTTCATCTTTGCGCACCTGTTCCTTAACCGATAAAACCTCCGCCTTTACTGTGCCCGAAGCAAACCGGATTTCGATAATATCGCCCGGTTTTACTTCGTAGGAAGCCTTTGCCGCTTTGCCGTTAACGCTTACGCGCGCGGCGTCGCAAGCTTCGTTGGCTACGGTACGCCTTTTAATTAAGCGCGATACCTTAAGGTACTTATCCAGACGCATATTATTTGCCGTTAACGGCGTCCTTCAAAGCTTTGCCTACCTTAAACCTCGGAGCTTTGGATGCGGGTATTGGCATAGCCGCGCCAGTTTGCGGATTTCTGCCTTCTCTTGCCGCTCTTTCAGTAACGTCGAACGTACCGAAACCTACGAGTTGAACCTTGCCACCCTTAACGAGTTCTTCCGTAACAGCCTCTTCGAACGCGCGAAGAGCTTTTTCGGAATCTTTTTTGCTAAGATCCGTTTTGGAAGCGATAGCGGCAATTAAATCTGTTTTGTTCATTTTTAACTTCCTCCTTGAAAATATAAAAAA
>JAISVZ010000102.1 GCA_031271295.1 Clostridiales bacterium
AAACCGAACAGGTTGCGTTCGGACGCCGGAATACCCGCGGTAAGAAACCACGACAGGCTCCAAAACGTGCGGCTTAATTTGGTAGTTTCCCTGTTTGCTTCGTACTGCTGTTTTCCGCCTTTTATTGAAATTATAAAGATAGGCACCGACAGCACAATGAGAAGAGAACCGGCAAGCGGTGCTCCGGCAATAAGAATTACGGCATAGCTTGCCGTTTGCCCAACCATATTAATAAAGCCGGTAAGGTTTTCAAGCATTTGGCTTATTTTATATTCCGGCCCTTCCCAAACGCGGTTAATCAAATCCGCGGTATCGTTGTTTTCCGTATGCTTAAATTCAAGGCGGGCACGTTTTTGCACAAAAGGCACACGCAGCGCAAGCCTTGTTTTTATTTCGCGGCGTTTGCTCGCAAGTTCCAAAAGCGGGGCGGTTATCCGGTGGTAGGCATTAAATGCGATAAAGGCGATAATTGGCGGGATGATAAGCTCCGGAGGTTTTCCTTCATTAAAAACCGAAAGCGCCGTATCAATAAAATACGCCGTAACCAGCACCTGTATCGGCGCAATCGCAAGCGATATTATTTGGTGTAAGATAATAATTGAAGTAATGACGGGCGAAATGCGAAACGGAACGGTAAGCGCGTAGGGAAACGTAAACTTTCGGGGAATGGTCATGGGGCGGGTGCTCCTTTTAATTAAAATATTTTTACCGCTGTAACCGGTTGCGTGGGTTTGTGGTAAAATTCACTTTACCATTATATAGTTGCAATTAAGTATTTGCAATAAACATACGGATGAAATTCCAAATGGGAACATTATGAAAATTTTGTTGACAAAAGTTTCAGTTCGGAGTATTATCCTTAAATCATATAAGTTAAATATGATTTAAATTATTCTTGAAGGGAAGATGTAAAATGGCTAAAATCTATGAAAACCTAACTCAGTTAATCGGAGGAACTCCTCTTGTGCGCCTTAAGGGTTTTGAAACCGAATACGGCTTAAATGCGAAAATACTCGCAAAGCTTGAGTATTTTAACCCAGCCGGTTCCGTTAAGGACAGAATTGCAAAGGCAATGATAGAAGATGCGGAGGCAAGGGGGCTTTTAAAACCCGGTTCGGTTATAATTGAACCTACAAGCGGCAACACGGGCATAGGGCTTTCTTTAATGGCTGCGGTGCGCGGGTACAGAATTATTTTAACAATGCCGGAAACAATGAGCGTTGAACGCAGAAACCTATTAAAGGCATACGGCGCGGAACTTGTACTTACCGAGGGCGCGAAGGGTATGAAGGGAGCCATTGCCAAGGCGGAGGAACTTGCGCGGGAAACCGAAAATTCTTTTATACCCGGTCAGTTTGTAAACCCGGCTAACCCGGCAGTACATAAAGCCACAACAGGCCCGGAAATATGGGCGGATACCGGCGGAGGAGCGGATTATTTGGTATCCGGAATAGGGACGGGCGGAACAATAAGCGGCGCGGGCGAATATTTAAAATCCCAAAACCCGGCTATAAAGGTTATCGCCGTTGAACCTACGGGCAGCCCCGTTTTATCCGGAGGAGCGCCCGGTCCGCATAAAATTCAGGGTATTGGCGCGGGTTTTGTGCCGGAAACGTTAAATACAAAAATTTACGATGAAATAGTTTTAGTGGAAAACGAAAGCGCGTTCGGCGCAAGCCGCACCGCAGCTAAAACCGAAGGCTTGCTTGTTGGAATATCTTCCGGCGCGGCGCTTTTTGCGGCTTCGGAAATTGCGAAGCGCTCCGAGAACGCGGGTAAAAACATCGTGGTTATTCTGCCTGATACCGGAGAGAGATATTTATCAATGGGTTTATTTTAGTATTCCGGGAGGAAACATATGAAAATTTCGTCAAGAGGCAGGTACGCCCTTCGCATGATGATTGATATCGCGGAAAATTCCGCCGGAGGGTGGGTGGCGATAAAGGATATTTCGGCGCGTCAGGAAATATCGGTAAAATATTTGGAACAGATTGTTACTCACCTTACAAAGGCAAAACTTTTGCGAAGCGGCAGAGGCCCTCAGGGCGGGTATATGCTAACCAAAGCGCCGGAGGAATATACCGCCGGTGAAATTGTACGCGCCATAGAGGGCGATTTGGTTCCGGTTGCGTGTTTGGCAGACGATAAAAACCTGTGCTCAAGGCACGAAGTATGCCAAACTCTTGGATTTTGGAAGGGTCTTCGCGATGTTGTGAACAATTATTTGGATTCGGCGACGCTTAAGGACTTAACGCGCTGAAGGGCGTATACGCACGCACCTTGTGTAAATGAAAGAAGGCATTTATGGCTGCGATTTTTAAATCTGTCAGGTTTCAAATAAGCGGGATGACATGTATTAACTGTCAAAACAAAATTGAAAAGAAGCTGCTCGAAACACCGGGGATAAGAAGCGCAGCTATAAATTTTTCTTCCGGATTAGCAAATATCATGTACAATGAGGAAGTAATTTCGTTTGATGAAATTGCAAAAACAATTGAAAAGTTGGGATACACCGCTTATTCGCCAATAAAGGGCGCTCAGGGTTCTTCAAGCGTGTATTACAGGCTTGTTGTTTTAGCGGCGCTTATAGTTACGCTTTTCTTTTTACTGGATTATTTCGGTTTTTTAAATATGCTTACGCCGGGGGCATTGGCGGCTTCCGGCATGGGTTACGGAATGATTTTTGTTATTGGGTTAATTACATCCCTGCACTGTATAGCGATGTGCGGCGGTATTAATTTGTCGCAGTCGCTGTCTAAATCCGCATCGGTTGTTCCGGCGCTTTTGTATAATTTGGGGCGCGTCGTTTCTTATACCGCGTTTGGGTTTATAGTTGGGTTGCTTGGTTCGGCGGTTTCGTTTTCAAACAGAGCGCAGGGCATGTTAAAATTTGTTGCCGGGTTTTTTATGGTTGTTATGGGTTTGTCCGCCCTGGGATTCTTCCCGTTTTTAAACAGAATTGTTCCAAGGTTTCCAAAGTCATTTATGCGCCTTGGAGGCAAAATAAAAAACGGCAGCCCGTTTATTGTAGGTTTGCTGAACGCTCTTATGCCCTGCGGGCCTTTGCAGGCAATGCAGGTTTACGCCCTATCCACAGGCAGCGCAATAACCGGAGCTGTTTCAATGTTTTTGTTCAGTTTGGGAACGGTTCCACTTATGTTTGGGTTTGGCGCGGCATTTTCCGCTTTGGCGAAATCGGGCAAAAGTTTTGCCAAAAATGTTATGACAGTAGGCGCGGTGTTAATAGTTGTGCTTGGAATGTCCGCATTTTCGCAAGGTTTAAGCTTAACGGGAAATGCGCCCGTGCCGCCCGGCGCGCGCCTTGGAGCTTTGGCGGCGCAAAGTGCCAGCCGTATGGAAGGCGATTTGCAGGTTGTTGAAAGTAATTTGCAAAGAACGGCTTACCCCAACATAACCGTAAAGGCGGGTATTCCGGTAAGATGGATAATAACCGCTGAAAAAGGAAGTATAACCGGATGCAACGCGCGAATGATTATAAACGAATACGGGATAGAGTATACGTTCCGAGAAGGCGAGAATATTATAGAATTTACACCGGCTAAAACGGGAAAATTCGCGTACAGTTGCTGGATGGGTATGATTCACGCATCAATTACCGTAAATTAATCTTATGAAAAATTATCAATACTCGGAGGTATCTATGAACAATCAGGTTTTAAATATCAACGGTATGACATGCGCCGCCTGCTCTGCGCGAATAGAAAAAACGGTTCGCAAGCTTTCCGGAATTAAAAGCGCAAACGTTAATTTGGCAACGGAAAAGCTGTTTGTGGAATACGACGGCGAAGTTTTGGAATTGTCCGAAATTAAAAACGCGGTAAAAAAAATAGGCTACGGTATTGCGGAGAAGCCGGAGAAGGCCGCAAGCTTCGACGAGGATAAGGCACGAAAACAAAAAGAAATCAGAACTTTGTGGATAAAATTCACCGTTTCGGCGGTGTTTTCCGTTCCGCTTTTATATATCGCCATGGCTCCTATGATTGGCTTTGTTAAGTTGCCGTTTCCCGCATGGCTTTTGCCTATGGAAAACCCGCTTACGTACGCTTTAACGGAGTTTTTATTGGTTATTCCCGCTGTTGCCGCAGGATACAGGTTTTACGCAGTTGGGTTTAAGGCTCTTTTTTGGCGCAGCCCAAATATGGATTCGCTTATTGCCGTGGGCACCACATCCGCCGTTATTTACAGCCTGTATAGTACATGGCGAATAATTGCGGGCGAACACATGGCTGTGGATTCGTTATATTACGAAACCGCCGGAACTATAATAACGCTTATTCTGCTTGGAAAATCGCTGGAGGCGGTATCGAAGGGCAAAACGAGCGAGGCTATAAAAAAACTGATGGGTCTTGCTCCCAAAACGGCAATAATTGTTCAAAACGGCGCACAGTACGAAATTCCGATTGAAGACGTTACGCCCGGCGACGAAATTGTTGTTAAACCCGGCGCGAAAATACCCGTGGACGGCACGGTTACGGAAGGCTGTTCCGCCGTGGACGAATCCATGCTAACGGGAGAGAGTATGCCCGCAGGCAAAAAAGCGGGCAGCCCGGTTTATGCCGCAACAGTTAATACCACAGGCACATTTCAGTATATGGCGGAAAAGGTGGGAGCGGATACCGCGCTGGCACGGATAATAAAATTAGTGGAGGATGCGCAGGGCAGCAAAGCGCCTATTGCGGCATTGGCGGATAAAGTGTCCGGGGTGTTTGTGCCGGCGGTGTGCGCTATAGCTCTTTTGGCGGGAGTTTTATGGTTTGCAGCAACCGGTTACGATTTGGAATTTTCAATTACGATATTTATTTCCGTGCTTGTTATTGCCTGCCCGTGCGCACTGGGGTTGGCAACGCCTACGGCGGTAATGGTTGCAACGGGCAAAGGCGCGGAGAACGGAATTTTAATTAAAGCGGGCGAAGCTCTTGAGGTTGTGCATAAGGTGCAGACGGTTGTGCTTGACAAAACCGGAACCGTAACCGAGGGAAAACCTTCGGTTACGGATGTGGTTGTAGTTGGCGGCGCGGTTTCCGCGAAGGACGAACTGTTGCTTTATGCTGCTTCGGCGGAAAAGGGTTCGGAACATCCTTTGGGTCAGGCAATAGTTGCATGTGCGAAAAATAAAAATATAGACCTTATAAAAGCCGAGAATTTTGAATCGCTAACGGGACGCGGAATTATTGCGGGTCTTGGCGGCAGAACAATCCTCGCGGGCAGCGCAAAATTAATGGAGGAATACGGCGTTGAAATTGAAACGGCGTGCGGAGCGGATTTCGCAAAATTAAACGGCGGCGGTTCGGGTTTTAGCGAATTCAGCGAATCCGTGAGCGCCTTAACCGTGAAGGATTTCGCGCAAAGGCTTGCTTCGGACGGCAAAACTCCTGTATATATTGCGTTAGATAGTAAGCTTGCCGGAATTATCGCCGTTGCCGACGCCGTAAAGCCCGCCAGCAAAGACGCCGTTACGAGGCTTAGAAATGCCGGAATTGAAACGGTAATGATAACCGGCGACAACAAGCGAACCGCGCAGGCCGTGGCAAAGCAAGTTGGCATAAGCCGCGTGCTTTCCGAGGTTATGCCGCAGGATAAGGCGGCGGAAGTGAAAAAATTGCAGGAGGCTGGGCAAAAGGTTGCTATGGTTGGCGACGGCATTAACGACGCGCCGGCATTGGCACAGGCGGATATAGGAATCGCAATCGGCTCCGGTACGGATGTTGCCATTGCGAGCGCGGATATAGTGCTTATGCGGTCTGATTTAACGGATGTACCCGCGGCGATAGAACTGAGCAAGCAGACCATACGCACGATAAAGCAAAATCTGTTTTGGGCGTTCGGCTACAATGTAATTGGCATTCCCATTGCCGCCGGAGTTTTGCATTTGTTTGGCGGCCCGCTTTTAAACCCTATTTTTGCGGCGGCGGCCATGAGTTTAAGTTCGGTTTCGGTGCTGACAAACGCGCTGAGGCTGAAAAAATTTAAGGTTCGAAAATGAGTATTAGCTGTTCGGCAAAGGTTACAGGAGCGTCCGGCGGTTACATAAGCCGCTCGGTTCCAAGCCTTTGCGCCACGCATCTGCTCCACATATGCGCTATAGCCATGTGCCCCGCGTCCGTTGGGTGAATGCCGTCCGCCGCCCAAACCTGCGGCGAATTGGTTTCGCAGAGTTTATTAAGCTCTTCCTGAACCGGAACAAATACGGTTTTATAATCGTCCGAAATATTTTTTACAATTTCGCGCCTAAACGCCATTTCGTTATTCCATTTGTCCCACTCGTTGGCAACCTCGCCCGCCTTTAAAACGTAAGGCTCCATTAAAATAACAACCAAATGCGGAATTTCCTCCAGCACCTCGTCTAAAATCATTCTGTAAATCCGCTCAAATTTTTTTCTTTCAACTCCCTGATTCCAGGAAAATTCATGCCAAACATCGTTTACGCCCATCAGTATGCTAAGCATATCAGGCTTCAGGTTTATAATATCTTCTTTAATTCTGGCGTATAAATCCACAACGCGGTTTCCCGAAACACCTCTGTTTAGGCATGTATACGCTTTATCCGGGTACTTGTAACCTATGGCGCTGGATAGAAAAAACGGATAACCGCTGCCAAGACCTTTGTATAAATTTCTGTCCCTTCCGCAGTCCGTAATGGAATCTCCTTGAAATAAAATTACCGCGTTGTCGTTAATCATTCTTTTTCCTTTCTATGCAATTTTGCGCACAACTATAGTTTTGATTCTTTTTTCTTCCATCTCGTTTACCTTAAAGAGAAAATCCGCAAATTCTATTTCCGGTTTTTCGGTTTCTTCAGGTATGTGCCCTAACCTTCCAATAAAAAAGCCGCTTAACGTATCGTATTCCTCAACCGGAAGCTGAATTTTAAAAAACTCCGAAACTTCCGGCAAGCTCAGCGTTCCGTCCACCCTGTACGTATTTTGGTCAAGCGTTTCAATATCCGGTATGTCCTCTTCGTCGAACTCGTCTAAGATATTACCCATTATTTCCTCAACCAAATCCTCCATTGTAACTATGCCCAGCGTGCCGCCGTATTCGTCAACAACCACCGCCATATGTATCTTGTCCTTTTGCATTTGCTCGAAGAGCTCATCGGTTTTTTTGGATTCAAGAACAAAATACGGCTTGCGGATTATTTTCTTTAAATCTATACAGTCTAAACTGCCGTCCTTTAAAATGTATTCCAATAAATCGTGAATGTATAATATTCCAATAATTTTGTCTATAGTGTCCTCGTAAACAGGTATCCTTGAAAACCTTTCGTTTATTACCGCGTTTTTAATATCCTGCACACCGCAGTCCGCGGGAAGGGATACAAGTTTGGTGCGGTGAGTTAAAATATCGCCGGCGGTTTTATCGTCGAATTCGAAAACGTTGTTTATCATTTCCTGTTCGCTTTCGTCAATACCGCCCGTTTCGCCGCTCGCATCCACCATCATGCGTATTTCTTCCTCGGTAACGTCGTCGTCAACAGCGTCTTTAATTCTAAGCAATTTAATAACAAGCTCCGACGAAAACGTTAATATTTTTACAAACGGCAAAAAAACCAACGTAAGCGCGTTAAAAAAACCCACGACTACCCTGGATATTTCCAAAGGTTTTGCCATAGCAAGGCGTTTGGGAACAAGTTCGCCTAAAACCAGTGTGAAATACGAAACAACAACTGTTGTACAAAAAACTACGAGAGGATATAACCCCGGACCAATACCCGGATATACCTTTGAAAGATTTTCGTAGATAGGCTCGGAAAAAACCTCTCCGGCGTAGGAGCCGGAAAAAATAGAGAGAAAAGTAATGCCGATTTGGATTGCGGACAAAAACCTTGTGGGGTTTTCTTTGATTTTTTTAATTAAAATGGAAGCTTTATCCCCTTGCTCCGCTCTTAACCTTACTTTGTTGATTGAGACCGAAACAACGGCCATTTCACTTAAAGACAACAGACCGTTAAGTAAAATCAAAACGGCTAGTATGCCTATGTCTTCAACCAAGAATAATCATCTCCAAAAATATAAATCCCGCCATAACGGGTTGATATCAGTTTACTATAACATATGCTGTTAAGTCAATAATTCTTGCATATTTTCAAAAATGATATATAATGCTTCATATTTAAAAAACGGAGATGAAGATTAATGAAGGTTAGAAATTATTTTGCCGAGGCGCTCGACGGCATGGCAAAAGGTTTGTTTGCTTCCCTGATTGTGGGCGTTATAATAAAGCAAATAGGCGACATAACGGGTTTTGCGCCTCTTTCGCAGGCGGGGCAAATTGTTCAGTATTTTATGGGCCCGTGTATTGGCGCGGGTATCGCCTTAAAAAAGAAAGCGCCTATTTATACGGTGCTTTCGGCAATTGTGGTTGGCGCAATAGGCGCGGGTACTTTTCAAGTTACAAACGGCACGGCTACGGCTGTTTCATATTTGCCGCGTGTTGGCGAACCCGCCGGAGCTTTTTTCGCCTCGCTCGCGGCGGTTGAAATAGGCTCGCGCGCGGAGGGTAAAACAAAATTCGATTTACTTATTGTTCCTGCGGCATCAATTTTGGCGGGCGGTATTATAGGCGTAACCGTTTCGCCGTTTATGTCCGAATTAATGCGGCAAATAGGAGTTTTAGTAAATTCATTTACGGAACTTTTACCGGTTCCTATGGGTATTTTGCTTGGCGTGGTTGTTGGCATGGTGTTAACTCTCCCCATTTCTTCTGCGGCTCTTTGTATTTCTATAGGTATAAGCGGTATTGCGGCAGGTGCGGCGCTTGCCGGCTGCTGCGCCCAAATGGTGGGTTTTGCGGTGGCGAGTTTCCGCGAAAATAAGGTGAGCGGGCTTTTATCACAGGGTATCGGCACGTCGATGCTGCAGGTTCCAAACATTATTAAAAACCCGCGCATTTGGATTGCGCCCACAATTTCAAGCGGTATTTGCGGCCTATTATCCACAACCGTATTTAGAATGGAAACAACGGCGGTGGGCGCGGGTATGGGTACGGCAGGGCTTGTTGGGCAGTTTACTACATATTCGGTTATGGGTGCTCCTTCGCTTATCCCTATGCTGATTTTGCATTTTTTAATTCCGGCGGCGCTTACACTTATAATTTCTGAATTTTTAAGGAAAATATCATGGGTAAAACCTGATGATATGAAACTGTGACGAAACATACAATTTATTAAGGAAGGGGTTTACAAATGGAAAACGTATTTGACACTTTAACCGCACGCGGTTTTATTGAACAGTGCACCCACGAGGAAAAAGCGAGGGAGCTTTTGGGCAAGGAAAAGGTAACTTTTTATATCGGGTTCGACCCTACCGCGGACAGCCTCCACGTTGGGCATTACCTTACCGCCATGGCAATGAGCCATATGCAAAAGGCGGGGCACAGGCCAATTCTTTTAATGGGCGGCGGCACGGGCATGATTGGCGACCCTACGGATAAAACCGAAATGCGCCGCATAATGACAAGAGAAGAAATAGATTACAACATTTCGTGTTTTAAAAAGCAGCTTTCGCGTTTTATAGACGTTTCGGACGGCAATGCGGTTGTTGTAAATAACGCGGATTGGCTTTTGGAGCTTAAATATTTGCCGTTTATAAGGGAGTACGGCATTCATTTTTCGGTTAACAAAATGCTCACCGCCGATTCCTACAGAACGCGCTTCGAACGCGGGCTTTCGTTTTTCGAATTCAACTATCAGCTTCTGCAAGCTTACGACTTTTTGGAGCTTTACCGCAAACACGGCTGTAAGCTGCAAATGGGCGGCAGGGATCAATGGTCGAACATTATAGCGGGTATAGAACTTATCCGCCGGGTGGAAGATGAGGAAGTGCAGGGCGTTACGTTTTCGCTTTTGGCAAAAAGCGACGGTACAAAAATGGGAAAAAGCCAAAAGGGCGCAATATGGCTTGACGGCGAAAAGACGTCGCCCTACGAGTTTTTCCAGTACTGGCGCAACGTGGACGACCAGGACGTTATCCGCTTTATGAAGCTTTTAACCTACCTTTCGCTGGATGAAATTAAGGAATACGAAACATTAACCGGAAGCGCTCTTAACAAAGCCAAAGAGGTTTTGGCGTTTGAAATTACTAAAAACGTACACGGGCAGGAAGAGGCCGAAAAGGCGCTGGACGCGGCAAAAACTTTGTTTTCGGGAACAGGCGGTGGCGAGGGAATACCAACTGCGGTACTTACTACGCAGGAATTGGCCGGCGGTATAAATATAATTGATTTGCTTATGAAAACGTCGCTTGTAAAATCCCGCAGCGACGCAAGGCGGCTAATTGAGCAAAACAGCATAAAGGTTAACGGCGAAGCCGTATCCGCGTTCGATAAGGCGTTTAGCGAGGCGGATTTTGCGCACGGCGCTATTATGGTTCAAAAAGGGAAAAAGGGGTATCACCGGGTAAAAATTGAAGGCTGAAGGTTAACCTCCTGCGCCGCCCCAAACCTATGCCACGCACAAACTTGCGGGGGATAAAACATTGCGTGCGTATAACCGGATGGAAGCGGTTTTTATTCTTGACATATATAGAAAATAAGTCTATAAAATAGAGTGTGGCTAAGGCGTGGAATTTCTCCGCTGTTATACGCAATTGAAAAGAATAATCACACACAGGAGGTTACAAAATGGCAGATTACATTTTATCCTGCTGCTCAACGGCAGACTTAAGCAACGAATACTTATCCGAGAGAAACATTCACTACGTTTGCTTCCATTTCACGCTGGACGGAGAAGTTTATCCGGACGATTTGGGCAAAACAATGCCTATTGAAAAGTTTTACGAACGGCTTAAGGCAGGCGGAATGCCTACGTCGTCGCAAGTAAATGTATTGGAATATACTGAATATTTCGAATCGTTTTTAAAGGAAGGCAAGGATATTCTGCATTTGGATCTCTCTTCCGGAATTTCCGGCAGTTACGGCTCCGCGTGTGTTGCAAGGGACGAACTTGCGGAAAAATACCCGCAGCGTAAAATTTATGTTGTGGATTCTTTGGGCGCTTCTTCCGGGTACGGCCTTTTGGTTGCTATGGCGGCGGATTTGCGCGATAACGGCAAGCCAATAGATTATGTCCGTGATTGGGCGGAGGAAAACAAGCTTAACATACACCACTGGGTTTGCATGTCGGATTTATTCCATTTAAAACGCGGCGGAAGAATTTCTGCGGTAACGGCCGTTGCCGGTACAATACTTAACATCTGCCCGCTCATTAATGTTAACTTTGAGGGCAAATTAATTCAAAGAAAAAAAATAAAGGGCAAAAAGCAAATAACACAGGAAATGGTTAACCTTATGGAACGCCATGCCAAGGATGGCTTGAATTATTCCGGTAAGTGTTTCGTTTCCCACTCCGCTTGTTTAGACGACGCAAAGAATATGGCGGCGGAAGTTGAAAAAAGGTTCAAAAACATAGACGGCGGCGTTCAAATTTTTAACATAGGAACAGTTATTGGCACACACACAGGCCCCGGAACATTTACCTGCTTCTTCTATGGTGATAAACGCGTGGATTAACAGCGTTATTTTCAAAAAAGCCCTCTCGTTTTTCCAAGAGGGTTTTTTTAATCGCGTAAAGCAGCATACCGAATAGTTTAATAAATTTTGGCAATAATACTAACATCAAGAAAAAACTATTCGAGGGGTGTTAGTATGCTTAAAAAATTGCGTAAGGAACTTATAATTATCGCGGTGTCGTTGCTTATCGGAACTGCGGCCGCGCTTATATCGTCTTTCATGTATTCGGAAAAGGTACAGGCGGGCATTGCAAACAGTGTAATCCGTTTTCATGTTTTGGCGAACAGCGATTCAATGTCCGACCAAAACCTTAAACTCGCCGTCCGCGACAGGATACTTGAAGAGTATTCGGCGCAGCTTGGCGGTGGAAACAGCTTAGAGCAAAGCCGCGAATTTTTGCTCGGCAATTTGCAGGAAATTAAAACATGCGCCGAAGAGGTACTTAGGGCAAACGGCAGCGGGGATTCCGTTAGCGTATCGCTCGGTAAAACCTTTTTTCCCACAAAAACATACGGCGATATTGCGTTTCCCGCCGGTAACTACGAGGCGCTGAAAATTGAAATTGGCGAAGCGGCAGGGCAAAACTGGTGGTGCGTTATGTTTCCGCCGCTGTGTTTTGTGGATATAACCCACAGCGCAACAACAGACGAACTTAAAACCGATTTGGCGGAAATCCTTACAAACGAGGAATACGATATTGTTGTAAAAGCCAAAGCGGAGGAGCTTTTTCCGGTAAAGATAAAGTTTAAAGTGGTGGAATTTTGGCAGGAGATACAGCAGCCTGAGATGTATGCTAAAAAATAATGTATTGGAAGCCGATACTTATGTATGGAGTTATAACATACAAGGACGGTGAAGTAAATGTTACCTTTACGTATTGGCACCTCGGTTGGGGATTATGTTAAGCTTAGGGAAAAACAGATTAACGCCCAAATGAAAATGGGCAAAAGTACGAAAGCGAACCCGGGCAAGGCAATGAATTTTCTAAACGAAGCCGCAAAGTTTAATTATTCTTCGGAGTTCGCGGACGCGAAGCAGGGCGAAATTGCCAACAAAATGATGTTCGGCATGAAACTTACCGGCGATGATATGGAGTATTTGCGTGCAACTAATCCGGATTTGTACAAAAAGGCCGTTAAGCTGAAAAAGGAGCGCGAAACTCACGAAAAGCGCATGAAACTGCGCAAAACAAAAGAACAGGTGCACAAGATGCATCTTAGTAAGGTTACCAATTTGGTTGACGAGTATAACAGCGCCAAAAACAACAACGACACAGAGGGCGCACGGGATGCGTGTATGAAACTGAACGCGGTTAACGACGAATACTTTACCTACACGGCGAGCGCTAAATTTGCGAAACTTCCCGCAAACGATGACGAGCTTAAAAAACGCCGGGGTAAAAAGGGCAGCGCGGGCACACCGGGAAGTTTTACCGGCGTTGTTTTGGAATTAAGTTATGTAAAAAACAAAGCCGAAGAAGCGAAGAAAATTGCTTCGCGCGGTAAATAATACGTGGAATAATCGCCGTGATTCTCTTTACTGCTTAAAAAGTTTGAAACCGGCGCTTGAAAAAACGCCGAAAATCACGGCGTTTTTTCAAGCTTGGCTTCAACTTTTTAAATTGGAATTAGCATGAGGCGGTTATTTTATCATAGAGGGAGATATCGTTGTGGTTGCAAAGAAATTGAAATACGGGTTTTTGCTTGCCTTTTTATTTGCGCTGTTAATTACCGATTCCGTGTTGGCGGCGGAAAAAAATTATACGGTTTTTATTAACGGAATAGAGGCGGATTTTTACGCGCAGGAAAATGAAAATAATGCGGATAATAATGTGTCCGGCGAAGCTTCCGCGCAAAGCGGCGGCCTTACAAGCGGTGAGAACATATATGTACCGTTTGCGCTTTTTGCGGAAAAAACCGGCATGGCGGTATCGTATAATGGCGTGTCTAAAACGGCAAAGGCGGTATCGGGCAAGCTGAGTATTGAAGCAAAGGCAAACGAATTGGTGAAAATAAACGGCGCGGAGGCGAAAACAGGTAACGCGGCGTATATCAGTAAATCCGGCAAAATGATGGTTTCGTTAGCCGATATCGGCGAGGCGCTTAAAACCGGATACGGGGATTATAAAATAGCGTTTACGCCTTCCGAGACATACTCCGAGGATTATCCTGTACCAGACAAAGAAAAATATCAGGAGGGTGTACGCGCCGGAGTTTTTGAGATTTTTACCGCCTGCCCGGTGGAGTTTAACAACAAAATGGGCAAAATCGCCTCGAAAGTGTATCATTTCCGCGCGGAAGCTCCGGACGGTTTTCATTACGCGGAATACGACGTGTGCATCCCGTTTTTTTCGGGTTTGAAAACATCCGAAGCGGCGGATAATTTGAATAAGAATTTCGAAAACGACTACGAAGCGGTGGATAAATTTATGAGACAGGATGCCGAGGCGCAAAAGGCAGCTAAAAACGAAGGCGAAATTTATACATCGTTCGAAAACAGAAGTTTCCGTGTTGTAGGGCAGTACAACAATATTGTTTCAATTTTATACATGGGATACAGTTATGCGGGCGGGGCGCACGGAATGCCGATTCTTAACGGCGTAAATATAAATTTGGAAAACCCTTATATTTTGCAGCTTAAAGAGCTGTTTAAGTTAAACTCAAATTACGAAACGCTTTTAATTGAAAAAATAAATAACGATATCAAGAACAACATTGAAAGCTATCAGGTAAACGAGGCCGAAAAACTGCCCGCCGGAAATTCGTTTTTTATTCAAAACGGAATTTTGTTCATATATTACGACCCGTATGATTTAGCGGCGTTCGCTTACGGTTTCCCTTCGTTTGAATTTTCTTTAAAGGATTTGGAGAAAATTTTAAAAGATGAGTTTAAAGAGTTGTGATGTTAGTTTGTGACGTTAGTGTTTTGTGAAAAACGGATTTTCAAAAAAATAAATTTTCAAAGTTAAACTTTTCAAAACAAAAAACCTTGGATCAAAATGACCCAAGGTTTTTTGTTTTTTTCGTGCCCAGAGACAGAATTGAACTGCCGACACGAGGATTTTCAGTCCTCTGCTCTACCGACTGAGCTATCTGGGCTTAAAGGCTGCGAACCGCCAATGTTTTAATTTGAAATATAACACACGGTGATTTCGTCTTTCGGCATTTTATATAATATCGAAATGGTTGTCAAGCACTTTTTCTATACGCAACTTCCCCCAATAAATTACATTAAAATTTTGTTTTTTCGCTACTTGACATTAATAAATTGCTGTGGTAGTATAAACAACGTTCCTCACGGGAATGCAATAAAAACAAGGAAAATGCGGTAGCAAAAAGCAAATATCGGTCGTTTTATAACACGGATAACCGCATTAGCCTTAACACAAAACAACTCCGAACATTGAAAACCGAATAAAAAAGTAGAAAACAAACCAATCCAAGACAATTCCTAAAGCCTGCGGAACACGCGGGCAAAAGAGAAAATTTGGCGGTATTTGAGAAGAATAAA
>JAISVZ010000174.1 GCA_031271295.1 Clostridiales bacterium
ACAAAAAGCTCTCCGATAATTTTGCCGACTTCCGCGTCGGTTAACGCTTCCACAATTATTTGCTGCTTTTCCGCCACAATATAAGAAAAAACATCCGCCGCCATCATTTTGGGAAGAAGACGGAATATTTGAATTGTTTTCTCGCGGTCGAGAAGCTCGAACGCGTCCGCGATATCCACCGAATTCATTTTTTCAATTAACGCATGAAGTTTTGCGGGATTAACCGGGTTTTCATTCATTAACTCCAACAATTTCTCAATCATAACGACACCTCCCTTGGTTGCGCGCCTTCCGAGCGGCGCTTTTCCCGCGCACAGATTAGCCCTTAGTTGCAACCTTTCCGATTCTCAAACAATAACACTCCCGCTCTGTTTTTGTCAATAAAATTACGAACGGATTAACCGAAATAACCTTGGAATGATGACAAAAAAATGTCATCGTTACGAAAAAAGAAAAGCGCCGGAAAGAGATGCAACACTAATGCTCCGGCGCTTATTTGCGTAGTACTAATTTCATTTTAAGCGGCGCAAATTATTACCCGAAATACTCCACACCCGCCAAAAATATTTTCTGCTTCTTATCTCCGGGGATATTTTTGAAAAGGTTATCCCCCATTCTTTCACAGTGCCCGATTTTGCCAAGCACACGCCCGTCCGGGCTTGTTACAGCCTCAATTGCGTAGGCGCTGCCGGTTGGGTTGTATTTAATATCTGCGGATATATCCCCCGCGAAATCCGCAAACTGCGCCGCAATCTGCCCGTTTTCGGCAAGGGTTTTAATAGTTGCCTGATCGGCGTAAAAGCGCCCTTCGCCTGTCGATATTGCCGTTTCAAAAATATCTCCCGCGTTTACGTTGCTATACCACGGCGAATTATTGTTAATTACCTTAACACGCGCAAAACGCGAAACGTGCCTGCCAATTTCGTTAATTTCAAGCGCTGCTATTGCGTTCGCATTCGTAATTTTGCCCTTCGGCAAAAGCCCCGTTTTTAACAGCGCGCCGAAGCCGTGAGATATTCCCAAAATTAAACCGTCGCGGTTTTCCAAAAGCTGCGCAACTTCTTCGGCTATATTTTGGTTACGGAAAAACGCCGCTATAAAATTTCCGCTTCCGTCAAAGCCGTCGCCTGTTTCAAACCCGCCGGGTATGGCAATAATCTGCGCAGATTTTATAAGTTTTTTCGCCTCCAAAACGGACTGCGCGTAAACTTTGGCGTTTGTGTTTTTTACAATAAATATTTCAGCCTTTGCGCCCGCCGCCTCAAACTGCTTTTTCATATCGTATTCGCCGTTTGTTCCGGGGAAAACCGGAATAAATACGGTTGGACGCGCAATTTTGGTTATTGCCTTTTGCCTTTGCGCCGCTGCCTTAGCTTTCGGTAAGACGGCGGCATCAGAGGTTTCTTTAAAATAATTTGTTGGGAAAACGCCCTCTAATGGCGAAAGCCAAACCGCAAGCGCGTTTGAAATATTAATTTCCTCACCGTTTATTTCAAGCGCAAACTTATCGGTTGTTTCGCCTATAACCGTTATGTTTGCCTCGCTTAAAACATCATCCGCGCCGCCAACAACCTCCAGCACAAACGAGCCGTATTTTTTGCCGTACAAATTGCCGTAATTCAGTTTCACGCCGTAAAAATTGCCGAAACTCATTTTGGCAATCGCCGCCGCAACGCCTCCCAAACCAACCGTATAAGCGGAAACGACGGTTTTTTCTTTAATAAGCTTGTTTAAAAGCTTCAAGTTTTTCTTAAACTCGTCCAAATCCGGCAGGCCGTTTTCATCGTACTTGGTTTCAAGCAGCACAATTTTGCTTCCGGCGTTTTTAAATTCCGGCGAAATAATATCCGCCGCGTGCGCGGTTGAAATTGCGAAGGAAACAAGCGTAGGCGGCACGTTTATATCCTTAAAACTGCCGGACATGGAATCCTTCCCGCCAACGGAAGCTACACCAAGCTTCATTTGCGCGTAAAAACCGCCAAGCAAAGCCGCAAAAGGTTTACCCCACAAGCTGTCGTTTTTGCCGAGGCTTTCGAAGTATTCCTGGAAGCTTAAATACACGCCGTCCGTATCCGCGCCGGATGCCGCAATTTTCGCGATAGAATCCACAACGGCTGTAACCGCGCCGTGGAACGGGCTCCACTGGCTTAAGTTCGGGTCGTACCCGTAGCCCATAACGGAAACTGTGTTGGTTTCGCCGTTTTCAACCGGAATTTTAGCGGCCATTGCCTGAATTGGCGTAAACTGGTTTACGCCGCCGTAAGGAACAAGCACGCTTCCGTTTCCGATAGTGGAATCGAACCATTCGGCAAGCCCTTTTTGCGAGCAAATATTTATATCCGCCAAAACGGGCAGTAAATAGCTTGCGTCTGCAACCGGCTCATAACCCTTCGCTTCGGGGGATGTAACGTAAACTCCCGCCTTTGCGGTAACTCCGCTTGTATTTAAAAACTCGCGCGATAAATCCACAATTTTGTTACCCTTCCACACCATAACAAGGCGGTTATTTGAGGTAACTTCCGCAACGCGAACCGCGCGTGTGTTTTCGCTTTCGGCAAGCGCCATAAATTCGGCTTCGTCCTGTTTCGATACCACAACCGCCATTCTCTCCTGGGATTCGGATATTGCAAGCTCCGTGCCGTCAAGCCCGTTGTATTTAACCGGAACCTTGTCCAAATCAATTAAAAGGCCGTCCGCAAGTTCGCCAATTGCAACCGATACGCCGCCCGCGCCGAAATCGTTACAGCGTTTAATCATTTTCGCCGCCCGCGGGTTTCTGAAAAGACGCACAATTTTGCGTTCGGCGGGCGGGTTGCCCTTTTGCACCTGAGCCGCGCAAGTTTGCATTGCCTCTTCCGACTGTTCCTTAGACGAACCCGTTGCGCCGCCCAAACCGTCGCGCCCGGTGTTTTCGCCAACAAGCAAAACAACATCGCCCTCTTCCGGGCGTTTTCTGATAACGTTCTCCGCTTTTACCGCGCCAACAACCGCGCCAAGTTCCATACGTTTGGCGGCATAACCCTCATGATAAATTTCATTTACATAACCCGACGTTACGCCAATTTGGTTGCCGTAGGACGAATAACCCGCCGCCGCCGTGGTTGTAATTTTGCGCTGAGGGAGTTTGCCGGGAATTGTTTCGCTTAAAGGCTTCGTGGGGTTTGCGCTTCCCGTTACGCGCATTGCCTGGTAAACATACGCCCTTCCCGCAAGAGGATCCCTAATTGCGCCGCCAAGGCAGGTGGACGCTCCGCCAAGCGGTTCAATTTCCGTTGGGTGGTTGTGAGTTTCGTTTTTAAACATCAAAAGCCAATCCTCATCGCGCCCGTTAACGTCCGCTTTAATTTTTACGCTGCACGCGTTTATTTCTTCGGATTCGTCAAGGTTAGGCAGTTTTCCCTGCGCTTTAAGGGCTTTCATACCCATTACCGCTATATCCATAAGCGACATTTTTTTCTTTACGCCAAGCTTCTCGCGCTCGGCAATATACATGTTGTACGCGTTTTCAATTATATTCTTATACGGGCCGTCCTGGAAACCTACGGATTCAATTTCGGTTAAAAACGTTGAATGACGGCAATGGTCAGACCAATAAGTATCTAAAACCTTTATTTCCGTTTCGGTGGGGTTGCGCCCCTCGTCCTCTTTAAAATAGGCGTGGCAGAACAGAAAATCCTCATCGGTCATAGCAAGCCCCATTGTTTTGCGAAGCTCGCGCACCTCCGCCTCGGATTTTGCGGTAAAACCTTCAACAGTTTTAACATTTTCCGCGTCCGGCATTAACGGGTCTAAAACCGCGGGTTTTTCAAGCGGCGTTTCGTAAGAATCCACCGGGTTAATGCAGTACTGAGTAATTTCCTGCTTTTCGTCTAAGGTTAAATTTCCGCTTAAAACAAAAACCGACGATGATTTAACAACCACGTTTTCTTTTCCCGTTACCGCTTCAATGCACTGCCTTGCCGAATCCGCCTTTTGGTCGAACTGACCGGGTTTGTACGCCATGCCGAAAACAAAATCGCTCGGATTTTGGGGAAAGATTTCCTCATATAAATAATCCGTTTCCGGGCTTAAAAAAATTTCGGCTTTGCATTTTCCGTATTCTCCGTCCGTTATGCCGGAAATATCAAAAACGGAAAGAGCCCTTAAATGTGTAACGCTTGTAATGCCAAGGTTTTCCGTAATGTCCTGAAGCATTTTTGCCGCAATGATGTTGTTTCCGGGTTTTTTTTCAATGTAAATTCTTTTAATTTGGTCCATTAACCGCATCCCTCTCTTAAATGTCTATATTTAATATGCTGCATATTCGGAATTTTATCACGAACCGTTTAGTAAGTACAATTCAAATTTTATATATGGGGTGTTAGTTTTCTTTATCCGGGATAAATATAACAGCTACGGTATACTCACCCTCGTTATGAATATTCAGCGAGCTGTCTTCTCCGAAAATTATTTTAAGCCTCTGGTTTACGTTATGTATTCCAAGATGCAAAGAACCGTCGCCCTTAAAGCCGTAGCTTGGCGCAAGCAGTTTTTGCGCGGTTTCCTGCTCCTCGGCGGTCATAGGTTTGTTGTTTTTAACTTTTAAGCTTAACCCGTGTTCGGTTTTTTCGGCGCTTATCTCTATTTTGCATCTGTTTAGCTTTCCCGTTCCGTGTTCAACGGCGTTTTCTATTACCGGCTGCATTATAAGGCGCGGCACTTTAAAACCCATAAGGTCGCTTTGCATATCCTTTTTAATTGAAAGGCGTTTGCCGAACCGTTCGGAAATAATATACAAATAAGCGTCTACATACTTCATTTCCTGCTCCAGCGTAACAAGCGGGGAACTTTTACGGTCCATAGCGGCGTCGAGCATAGTGGATAACGCCTCTAACATTTTGGTAACCCTTTCGTTGTTGCCAAGGCGCACTTCCCAGTTTATTATTTCCAATGTGTTATTCAGAAAATGAGGGTTTATTTGGGATTGCAGCGCCATAATGCGGGCGTCGCGAAGCGCCAGCTCCTCGTTGTAAATATGGTCGAACTGTTCTTTAATTTGAACGGACATACTGTTAAACGAATCCCTGAGATAATTAAACTCTCGGTTTTGAATTCCGCCCTCGGCCGTGGCGCCAAGCTTACCGCCCTGAATTTCCGCAAGCGCGGAAACAAGCTTATCTATGGGCTTAAAAATATTTCCGTAGAAAAACCATATCATTATGACAAGAAGAGGCAGGGTTAGAATTAAAAGCAAATACAAAATATCGTCGTAATCATAAAACACGTTTAAAAATGTGTTTAAATCCACCTCAACATTGTAGCGGATATCCACCGAATCCGTATATTCGCGGCCGCTTACAATAACCAAAGCGCCGTCCTCGGTAATGGTTTGTTCGCCGGGATACAGGTTTTCCGGGCGAATATTATAAGGCTGCGCCGCAGGCATTACGTTTATGGCGGTATTGTTGAAATACACCACGGCGCTTTTTTCCCATATAATATTGCCGAAACTGCCGACAAATATCTCCAAATTAAGCTGGGAGACTATTACCGCGTAAGGTTCAAAGTCCGAACTTACAATATTGCGCACCATATATACATTTCCGTTAACGTTAACAAAGCCTATTTTTGTATCCAAAGTTTTCGAAAGCTCAGTTACGGTTTCGTGTACGTTTCGTTCGTATTCAACAACGGATGTATATGTTGCGCCCTCCATTGTGTTAAACGTGTAGTAAATATTCGAGGTATCGGCTGCCAGAAAAATCATTGTTGTAAGAAAATAGTCGTTATACCGGTACTTATCGTCCAGGTAATCCTTTACATTTTTATAAAAAAGACGGCGGTTGCCGCTTTCAACATAATTTATGTACGCCGCGCGTATCCGTCCGTCATAAGACGCGGCGCGAGAGTCTGCAACGGCCTGAGTTAAGCCCCTTCTGCTGTTTACCGCCGCGCCGGAAATGGCGGTGCGAACGGATTCGTCGAAATTTCTGCGCACGCTTTGATTGGTGTAATACGCAAGCGGAACAAGGGTTAAAATCATAGGCAAAAGCCAGCATATGGTAACAATTATAAGCAGAGTGCGGCGCAGCGAAAAACCCTTTGTCCTTTGTTTTTTGGCTTTCATAATTTCCTCCTGTACTTAAAAATTCGTTCATTTTTGCGAAGTTTATGCACTTTGCGCATTTCCCGCAGTTTGAGTAGCAGTCCTACAAGAGTTACAGGAGGCTCCGGCGCAAATATATCGGCAAGCGATATAATTTGCACCGAAGCCGGTCCGGTGTGTTCTTTGCTGGCAGAAACTCTACCGCACGGGAACGAAGCCCCTATTTAAAAGCCAAACACTTATCCGGCTAATATCTCTATTCTTGACTGCGCTTCTCGTTTTCTGCCATCTATCGCTTATAAGCTTTTTTACTATTTTAGCTGATTTTGAAGTTTTTTACTACTCTTTTTTAGTGAGCGGATATGGCGTGAGGGAGTAAAGTAACATTTTAAACACATTTAATTTGATGTAAAAAGTGATATTGATACCTAATATTTTTAACTTAGAATGAATCATTATTGCAATAAGTTTAAAATTAAGCATTGCTATAAGGGATAAATTGTGATATATTGTCCATGATAACCTTCATTTTTTGTGAAAATAAAAATTTTACTGCATATCAACATAGAAATATTAAAGATTTTTAAAAAGAGGGTGGTTTTTAAAAAAATGTCCAAAAATTATCTTCTACATCGCAAGGGAGGTATGTCAATGGGTAATTAGCAACAAAAGTCAAATGTTCACATTTGCTTTAAAGTCATCAGAACGTGTTATATTACTTACTGTATCCACTTGAAAAACGAAAAAAAGGAAAGGAAAGTGAAATTATGTTTAAAAACAGAAGCAATAAAATGTTTAAAAGATGATTGCATTTTTATTAAGTATAATAATGACACAGGGTTTTGTTCATACTTTGGCGGCACCATTCGATACAGAAACGAAGAGAACCTATACATACGACGGCTTTACTGTAGGCTATGAAATAGCTAACAGTTGGGGAAACAACCAAAATATTAATGTAACTATCACAAACACCGGAATGGAAGCTATTGAAAACTGGATGTTGTCTTATGAGTTTCACGGTGACGTTATAGGTGTATGGAACGGGATTCTTCAACAAGACGAAAGCGAAATTGAATATATAATGAATGCAGAGCATAACGCCGTAATACATCCCGGTAACTCCGTTAATTTTGGATACTCGCTTAGTAATGCTACGGGATTTCCCGAATCATTTTCAATGATTCAGGAGAGAGTTTTAAAAGAAAACGGATATACAGTAGAATTAGGAGAGATTAACTCGTGGGGTAGCGGATTTACAGGGCAAATAATTATAAAAAACCAAACAAATTTTCCGATTGTGGGCTGGGAGCTTATCTTTGACAGTAATTTTGTAATTGCAAACCTAAATGACAGTTGGTCAGCTTCGCTTACTAACGCAAATAACGGGCAATATAAATTAAAAGGAACATATATGAACATAATCAGAGCAAACTCAAGCATTTCCTTGTATTTTAACGGGTCGGTAAACGGAGTTCCTGAAATTTTTGACTATTGTCTAACAGAAATGATTAAGGGAGAAAGTAACTCTGATATTGATACCGATGACACGTCTGACACTGATTCCTCTGCTGACACCGATACCTCAACAGATAACGATTCCTCGGCTGACATCGATACCTCAACAGACAGTGATACCTCTGCGGATACCGATACCTCAACTGACACTTATAAACCGCAGCTTCCCCAAAACCTTAATGACCTTGCCGCTTTTGGAATACATGATACAGAAACAAACTCAATTATAGTTGAGTGGTCATATAAGGATACTCAGGGTGAATTTCGCATATATGAGCACAGCGATGACAAAGCCCTAATTGGAGAAGTTAGCGGCCGGATATATTATGTATTTCCTATAGAAAGTATGCGCAGTCAATATCATTTTACCGTAGAGAAGTACGTTTCGGATGGTGATATTCTCATTTCAAACGATGTTATTATGAAACTCGGAGAGGATGGGATTTACAGATTTGAACATGTAGACAGTGATAAAGACGATCTTTATGATTTAATCGAGTTGATTATGGGTACAGACAGATACGTTTCGGATACGGATGGCGACAGTTTGCCGGACGGGTATGAGCATAACATATTAGGTACAAATCCCCTTATGTATGACACTTCCGGAGAAGGTAAATCTGACGGTGATTATGATTTTGACGACGACGGTTTCACTAATTATGAAGAATACTTACACGGAACCGATCCGCTTGCAGATGATTCGGATTTAGACGGGCTTACCGACGGTGATGAGGTGAAAATTTACGGAACAAACCCCATTAACCGCGATACTGACGGCGACGGAATCAGCGACGGTGAGGAGATTGAATTAGGGCTTGATCCGCTTAACACTCAATCTTCAGGCTATCCGGATAGCGAGCATACGGTATGGCAGACGGTAGGCATAGACGATAACCGCTTGTGGGAGTTAAATGAAGATGAGAACAATCCCTATTCGGTTTCATTTGAAATAAAATCCGCAGGTGTCGCCAGCAAAAACATAACGTACGACAATAGCAGGTATGCCGATCAAATAAAATATAATGCGGCGGTATTGGGTATTGTTCCGGAATTCAATTATACAGACGGGCTGTCTGTTGATGATGTTATAATCAAATTTCACATTGATCACACAGAAAATAAAAATGTTCTCGGCACATATGCTGCCGTTTCTCCCGCATTTGAGGGGATAAAGCGTTTTAGCATATTCAAATTTTTTGAAGGAATAGATATTCTTGTGCCGATTGAAACGTTTTATGATATTGAAAATGGCATTGTGTATTCTCAGGTAGACGAACTCGGTACATACTGCATAATTGATATGGAGCTTTGGTTTAACGATATCGGAATGAGTCCTTCGGATCTTGGTTGGCAGCCGCAATTAGAACCTGTAAATTTGAACTCTGCGGGTATAAATACTCCGATGGCGGTGAATGATATCAGCGACGATAATTCTTTTTCAGGAATGACACTAATTGGGCGCAACACTAATTTAGAAGACGAAATTCTTGAATTAGAAAAGGACAATCAAATGTTAAGCGATATTGTTATTGAGCCTTTAAAAGAAGAAAATATTTCACCGGCAGAATTAATGATCGAAACTGTTTCCAGTCAAGCGCTGACAGCGAGAGTTTTATCAGATAGTGCTAAAAGCGGCTGGGATTTCTATTTAATACCTTCCTATAAGGAATATTATCATGATTATATTGATTTTGTTCTATCTGAATCGTATAAGGTTTTTTCGGAATATAACAATGTAAGGGTTTACATTATAAATTACGACGGAACTTTACTCAAAACTGCGTCTGGAGGAATATACGCCGAAAAATATTCACAAGTCAAAAAAATGATGAAACAGTTTAACCCTGAAACTCCCTATAATTTCACGCAGATAGCAAACACATTTTATAATTTGGAATCAAGATCTTCTCTTAGCCATCCAAATATAGAAAATTTTGATTTTGCTAACTATGTTGGGTTTAACATGGCAGCGCCGTTCGGTTATACTGATTTGTGTTTCTTTGTGAATATGCTGACTACTTCCAGTGAAATGTCAACAGTTAAATCCTTTATTACTGAAAACGGTCCGATTTTTTACGAGGAAAACGTATACGGAAGGATTTATATTATTGATTCGTTAGGAAATGTTTTAACAACAAACAGCGGTTCCAATTTTGCGGATAATATGGAAGACTTAAATGAAATGGTAAGTAAGCTTACCTATACCAATATGTATAATTTTTCTGCTATAGATTACGCGTATTGGCAACTGTGTCTCAATAGTTATTTGCAATATAACGTTGCGACAATGAGCAAAATTCCAAGTTATCTTTGCTACGGTGCATCTTATGAATATGGGGTTCCCCAAAAGCAGAAAAAAACTTATTCGGTACTAATGGCTTCCGGAATATATAAAATGACCGGTCTTGACGACCCAATAACAGAAGATTATTTGGAAATGCATAGATTGGCAAAAACGGTTGACCGCGATACCCTAAATGCTATTTGCGGGGATTATTACGCCGATACTGACGGAGACGGGCTTTATGATTTTGAGGAATTGATGTTTGAGTATAATGGCGTACAGCTTATTAATTGGAATGAAAATGGAGAAGTTGTTTTTCTGTCTTTAGATACACTCAGGGATATTTTTAACGATAAGCCTTATATTCAAAACAGTGTGGAAACTTATTTTAGCCCTCATTATCCGCAATTGCAGGCACTGGATTTGACAAAGTATAACGAACCTTTGAACGGTACATTTGCAGAGTCTTATAGCTATATTGATCCTGCGGTTATTGATCAGGACAAGAATTGCAACGGAATACCGGACTTTCTCACAAAAAATTTGCCTGCATTAGAAAAGGGCCAAAGCATATATGAGCATGAATACTTTGACGGAAAGGAAAATGAAATTTTTTATTTGGTATCTGCATCCCATTCAAGACTTGAGAAAAATGTACCGCAAAATGGGGACTTTGTTGTTTATCCTTTGCCGAGGGAAGCGCGTTATATAGGATATAATGATACAAACGTAGTATATTCAGATAAATTTGAAATATTGCGTATTGTTATATCAAACGGAGAGCTTTGGTTTAAAATTAAAATTATGGTAAAAAATTCAGATGATTATAGAATTGGATATATTAAAGCCTCCATTGTTGACGATTACGAAACAATTACTGAGCGTTGTAAAGGTGAACTTGCACTTCTGAATGATATTAATCATGGAGGTTTAGTAGTTAAAAGCACAAGTCATGACGCTATTGCGAATTATTCTGTAATCAACGGTTCAGAAGACGATAAAACGTTTTATAAAAGAAATATGGATAATACACTTAAACTAACCGCAAGGGATCTTTATGTATTAGAGTTTGCCTGCAATAGTGTTGCTAGTGCGTATTCCAACGACGGTAGATTTTTCACAACGAGAACTTTTCTTCAGGACAAGCTTAAACCGGAAATACTGTTGGCTATCGCTTGTGATGAGTCAAATTATTTTGGTGATGATATGATGGATGAAGGGGGATTTGGGATTGTTAATATTTTCCCTCTTAATACAGAGGTCGCTTTAAATCGTGCAATTGGGTCTACAGAGTTAAACCTTCATGTTATCAAGAACAGAAATGAGTTCGCAAATAATCTATACTTAGGAATGAAAGCCGGAGCGGTCTTATTCGCGTACCACGTAAGAATGTCTTTGTCCTATGCCGCTGACCCAAGACTTGGAGAGAAACTAAAGAGCATACTAAAAAATCCGGAAGAATTTGATGCCGAAACGGAGGATTTGCTTCTTTCAGATGTAGATTACGGACAGTTAATTTTCAACTCACATTACATCTATACCGCAGGAGTAGCGGCAACGGATTATTATGGTTTTCGCGACAAAGATGGTGATAATTATCCAAATAATCAGGATGGGATAGGCGCTCCGGCTACTGCCGTTAAATGCATTGCATATGTTTTGCTGTATGAAAAAATGGGAAAACTTGAAATCTGTCCTTTGCTGAGAGGCGATAAATACGGTGTTATTAATGACGATGGAACTGTTAATCTGAATAACTTGGCCAACAAGCTCAGTGACTACACCGAGTTGGATGGAGTTAATCAGTATAAATTTGAGATAATAGAGTAAACACATTTTACTGCCGATATGGGTGCTTATGTACTCACCTGAAAATTCATGTCATTCGAATCGCGGCGAATAATCTACTCGCCGCGATTCGCAATGATAACTTATTTTGCGGGAGTCCATTTTATAAGGAGCTGAGATAATTGCGAAAAAGATTATATACTATCCTTTTGTTTTTTTTGTTATTGTTAGGTGTCATATGCTTACTTAATGCAAACAATATATGGCAAAAGGAGACTGAAGCGGTAATAACAACAAATGTTGAATCTAAAGAAAGTTTCGAATCTGAGTTGACAACAGAGGTTAAGTCTTGCCCTATCTGCGATTTAGAATCGGAAAACCCCGTTGAAGAAGAAACGGAATCAGAATTAACAACCGAAAAAGAGGAACCAATAGAATATACGGTAGATGAAAACGTAAGGGATTTTCTGATGACTTTTGATGTTTTATATGTAGAAAAAAATGCTTTTAACTTAGTCAGCTCAATAATTGAAAACAAAGAGTTTAAAGAAAAATATTTGCCGGAAAAATGGCTTGATGAGATATCTAAAACTGAAATTCTTGATGAAAATGATATGTACACATTTATATATAAAATAGGTGAAAACATAATTGCCGAGTACACCTCATATGACCCTTTGTATCCGGCTATCGGAAACTGCACAAGTGTTGGTTTCTATTATTTTATGAATGACAATAGTTTCTTTCGTTTTAGGCCAGCGAATTATTCTCAAGATGTTTGTTTTTATATAAACGACGATATTTTATATGTATATGAGCATACAAAATGCGGTACAACTTTTGCAGAAAATTCGCTAAGTGAATACAATATAAATAGTGGAGAGAAAGTAGGCAGTGTAAATATTTTTCACAACATAAATAATATTCTTCCTTTTCTAAACGGTCGCGATTATGATGAATATCCTTATTCGGGCAATAGTGTCCCGTACAGTAGGTATGTAGTTTCCGAATCCGATATACCCGGAGTTACAACTATAAAGCAGATGCAGAAATATATGTTGTCGATTTCGGACACATGGTATTATTAAACAAGTTAATTATGGAATGATAGAACAGAAATTGAGAGCAATCAAAAACAATCGTAGAATAATTAGGTACCATTTTTATGTTTAGCCAGTGTTTTACGCACCGTTAGAGCTGCAGACTGCGGTTAGGCGTATACCAAACTTTTGTGGAAACTTTATTCAAAATTTACTCAATTCTGTTGCCTGAAATTTGTATGCGAGCCTGCTTTAAAAGGAGCTGAGATAATTGCGAAAAAGATTATATACTATCCTTTTGTTTTTTTTGTTATTGTTAGGTGTCATATGCTTGTTTATTTCAAACAATATATGGCAAAAGGAGACTGAAGCGGTAGTAACAACAAATGTTGAACCTGAAGAAAGTTTTGAATCTGAGTTGACATCAGAGGTTAAGTCTTGCCCTATCTGCGATTTAGAATCGGAAAACCCCGTTGAAGAAGAAACGGAATCAGAATTAGCAACCGAAAAAGAGGAACCAATAGAATATACTGTAGACGAAAACGTAAGGGATTTTTTAATGACTGATCGCGTTTCAAAAGTAGAAGAAAATGCCTTTAACTTAGTCTATTCGAGAATAAAAAACAAAGAGTTTAAAGAAAAATATTTGCCGGAAAAATGGCTTGATGAGATATCTAAAACTGAAATTCTTGATGAAAATGATATGTACACATTTATATTTAAAATAGATGAAAATATAATTGTCCAATATTCCTCATACGACCCTTTGTTTCCTTGGCGCGGAAACTGTTCGGGTGTAGAAACTTATTACTTTATGAATGACAGTAATTTTTTTTGCTTTAGCCCTGCTAATTATTCACAATATGTATGGTTTTACATTGCGGACGAGATTTTATATGTATACGAACTGACATCTTGCGGTACAGCTTTTCGCGAGAATTCGTTAAGCAAATACGACATAAATAATGGAGAAAAAGTAGGCAGTGTTAATATTTTTCACAACACAAATAATATTCTTCCTTTTCTAAACGGTCGCGATTATGATGAATATCCTTATTCGGGCGATAACGTCCCGTACAGTAGGTATGTAGTTTCCGAATCCAATATACCCGGAGTTACAACTATAAAGCAGATGCAGAAATATATGTTGTCGATTTCGGACACATGGTATCATTAAGCCCAAGGACATTTTGAGAAGCGCAGTCAAGAACAGAGACATTAACCGGACTTCAAAGGCGAAAAAGCTACTTCGTTGCCGTGGTATCGGCGAAAGCCTTAAATATTTTTTCGCACGACGTTTTAAAGTCGTGCCTTTGCGCCTGCTTGGCCGTTAAAAGCTTTACCTCGCCAAGCAGTTGGTTATCCGCGTATATTTTCGCAACGCCCGCCCAAACGCCTTTTTTTACCGGCGCTTTAAGCTGCCCTGCCGCTTCCCACGTTATTGTTATGGTTTCGCCGCCGTCTGTAATAGCCTGAAAGCCTTCCGCGAAACGCAGCGGAAGAGTTTCGGTTTTCGAGCGCGTTACCAAAACCTGACCGAGCAAATCTCCTTCCTTAATAATATCCTTATATTCGAAAAAATCAAACCCATAATTTAGTATTTGCTTGGTGTCGCGCCATTTTTGCTCGCGTCCGCGCGTGCCCCAGCCGCTTGCCAAAACTACTGAGATAAGCTGCATATCGCCGCGTTTTGCCGCGCCTACAAAGCAGTGGCCTGCCTTACTTGTAAAGCCTGTTTTAACCCCTATGGCTCCGTTATATTCATGAAGGAAACGGTTTAAATTCGTTATTTCGTATGTTCTTCTGCTCGACGTTACGCTTACGGACGGCGTATTTATAATTTCCGTAAACCCGTCAACCGTTAGAGCGTGGCGTGTAATTAGCGCCATGTCGTATGCGGTGGAGTGGTGGTTACCCTTATCCAAGCCGTTTGGAGTTTCAAAAACGGTATCGCCCGCGCCCAATTCTTTGGCACGCTCCGTCATTTGGGCGCAGAAATTTTCAACGCTCCCTCCAACATGTTCCGCTATGGCAACCGCAGCGTCGTTTGATGATTGCAGCATTAGCGCGTAGAGCAAATCCTTTAAGTTAACCGTTTCGCCCTCGGCCAAGTACATTTTAACCTTAGGCTGGTTTGCCGCGCGGCTTGAAACCGTAACGATATCATTAAGGTTTGCGTTTTCAAGCGTTAATATCGCCGTCATTATTTTTGTGGTGGAGGCTACCGCAAGCGGCAAAACCGCGTTTTTTGCCCACAGCACACGCCCCGTTTTGGCGTCTATTAAAATTGCGCCTGCGGCGTTCACGGAAGGAGCGGCGGCAAACGCTGAAAACGGGTGAGATAACAAAATAAAGAGCAAAATAAAAAACGATACGCACTTTTTCATAAATACCTCCGGGTTTAAGCAATTGCAAAAAACCTGCGTTTTTCGAAAACCAGCTTAAACCATGCTGATATTCGGCAACTGCAATTTATGAATAGTGTGTACCGTTTATAATAATTTATTCCGCTTCGGCTATTTCCTCCCAGTATGCGCAGGTACCGGACGAGCATACCGCGCGGGGTTGTTTAGCCATTTTTTCAACCAAATACGAACCGCACTGCGGGCACAGCTTACCCGTTGGTTTATTCCACGACATAAAGCCGCATTCCGGGTTGTTGCTGCAACCGTAGAACTTGCGTCCCTTTTTGGTTTTTTTAATTTGAACCTCGCCGTCCGCGCAAACCGGGCATTTAACGCCCGCGTTTTCAAAAAACGGTTTGGCGTTTCGGCACTCCGGGAAACCGGGGCAAGCGAAAAACTTGCCGAACTTGCCGAACTTTATAACCATGTTGCGGCCGCAGTTCTCGCATATTATATCCGTTTCCTCGTCCTTAAGCTCAACCTCGCCTATTTTGCTGTCCGCAAGGGTTAGTTTGTTTTCAAAATCCGGATAAAAGTTACGCAGTACATCCTTCCACGGAACTTCCCCGTCCTCCACGGAGTCGAGCTTGTTTTCCATGTTGGCTGTAAAATCTATATCCACTATATCCTGAAAATTTTCCTTCATGATATCGTTTACAATGGAGCCAAGTTCCGTTGGGCAAAGGGTTTTTGCCTCGCGGGTTATATACGCGCGGTTAAGGAGAATGGATATTGTGGCGGCATATGTGCTTGGCCTTCCTATGCCCAGTTCCTTAAAGATTTTAACAAGCGAAGCCTCCGTGTAGCGGGCGGGCGGCTGGGTAAAATGCTGTTCGCTTTGAACATCGATTAAGGTAAGAATATCCTCCTGGCTTAACTGCGGCATTTTTCCGCTGTTTTCCTCGTCCTCGGTTTCGTTTTTCTTGTAAACGTACAAGTACCCGTCGTATTTTAAAACCGAGCCGCCCGCGCGGAAAACATACTTACCGGCGGAAATTTTAACCGAAAGCGTATCGTATACGGCGGGCGCCATTTCGCTTGAAATAAACCTTTCCCATATTAATTTATAAAGCTTGTATTGGTCTTTAGTTAAATCGTCCTTAACGGTATCCGGAGTTTTTTCAACATCCGTCGGCCTTATTGCCTCGTGCGCGTCCTGCGCGCGCCCCTCCGTTTTATATACTGCCCGCTGGGGGTTTAAGTAACCTTCCCCGTAGTTTGAAACTATAAAATCCTTCGCGCTGTTGTAAGCTTCATCGGATATACGCACGGAATCCGTTCTGATATAGGATATAAGCCCGGTTGTACCCTCGTGCTTTAAAGCTACGCCCTCGTACAACTGCTGGGCAATCATCATTGTTTTACTTGTGGGGAAGCCGAGTATTTTAGACGCTTCTTGCAGCAGCGTGCTTGTTATAAACGGCGCTTGAGGTTTGCGCGTTCTTTGCCCGCGTTTAACCTCCTTAATCTCGAATTTGGCTTTTTTAAGCTCTTTTAGCACATTTTCCGTTTCGGTTTGGTTTTTAAGTTCCATTTTGCCGTTTTCGTCCCCGGTAAAATGCGCGGTAAACTTTTCCCCGCCTTTGCCGGTACCCTTTGCCGAAAGCGCGGCGTCTATAGTCCAGTATTCTTCTTGAATAAAGTTTTCAATTTCGTCCTCGCGGTCGCAAATAATTTTAAGCCCGACGGATTGAACGCGCCCGGCGCTTAAACCCTTTTTAACCTTTTTCCACAAAAGAGGGCCTATTTTATAACCCACGATACGGTCCAGAGAGCGCCTTGCCTGCTGGGCGTCCACCAAATTCATATCTATTTCGCGCGCTTGTTTTATGGAGTTTTTTACGGCGTTTTTTGTTAATTCGTTAAAAGTTATTCTGTAAGTATTGCCGTCCCCAAGCTTCAGCGCGTGTTTTAAGTGCCATGAAATTGCCTCGCCCTCGCGGTCCGGGTCGGTTGCTAAATATATTTTTTCCGCGCTTTTAACTTCCTTGCGCAGTTTTGCCAAAACATCGCCTTTACCTCTTATTGTAATGTACTTGGGTTCAAAATCGTTTTCAATATCCACTCCGAGTTCGCTCTTGGGCAAATCCCTTACATGCCCTGCCGATGCTTCTACCTTGTATGAACTTCCCAAAAACTTTTTCAGGGTTTTGATCTTCGAGGGGGATTCCACGATAACCAAATTCTTAGCCATCTTACTTTTCCTTTCCTGCATATAAATATGTTATTTTCTAATATATCTTTGCCCCGGCAGTTTTTTAATATATCCTTTTATCTCAAGCATGGAAAGCAAAGCCGTTACTTCATTTGCGCCAAGGTTTGCCGCCGATGCAAGTGAGGGCACACTTTGCGGATTAAATTGTATACAATCATATACTAATTTCTCTTTAGGCGCAAGCTGTAAATCAGCCTTGGGGTTTTGGGCCCGCAAAACCGGAATTTCCTCATAGCCTATGGCGTTTAAAACGTCCTGATAGCCGGTTGCTATTATTCCCGCGCCTTGTTGCAAAAGCTTGTTTACGCCTGCGCTGAGCTCACTTGTAATGTTTCCCGGTACCGCCAAAACCTCGCGCCCTTGCTCTAAGGCTTGGTCTACGGTAATTAACGTGCCGCTTCGCTCCGCCGCCTCCACAACCACAACCGCGCGCGAAAGCCCGGAAATTATGCGGTTTCGCATAGGAAAATTATGCGGCAAGGGTTTTGTGCCCGGCGGATATTCGGATATTACACATCCGGTTTTTATAATTTGCGAATAAAGGCTTCGGTTTTCCGAAGGGTAACAGATATCCGCTCCGCAGCCAAGCACCGCTACGGTTTTGCCGCCCGCGGAAAGCGCTCCCCTGTGCGCGGAAGAATCTATTCCCTTTGCCATACCGCTTATTATAACCACGCCGCGCGCCGCCAAATCCTCGGAGAGCTTGTAGGAAACTATAAGCCCGTACTCCGAACACCTTCTTGAACCTATAACGCTAACGCAGGGACCGGCATTTTCGCCCGATTCGGGTAACTCGCCAAGGTAGTATAAAACCCCCGGAGGGTCGAAAATATCCAGTAGCTGAGGGGGATAATTTTCGTCCTTTACTGTTACATACGAAATTTTCCGCTCGCTCAAACGTTTTATAAACGCGTTTATCTGCGCTTCGTCGCGTTCTTTTAACATAGAATCCGCAAGCTGTTCGGAAATATACGCGGTTTCCAACAGCCGCTCGCGCGGAGCGTGCCATAACTTTTGAGGGTCGTCGAATTCGTTTAATATGGCGGATACTTTTCGCGCGGTTATGCCCTCGGTTATGGAAAGCCACAGTAAAACCTTCTCCCAGTTCAAAAAAATGCCCCCGTTCCGTTTGCTTAATGCTGATTCCAATTTTAAAAGTTGAGGCAAAACCCCCAAAATCGCCGTGATTTTCGGCGTTTTTGGGGCGCCGGTTTAAAACTTTTTAAACAGAATCTGTATCAGCAAGTTTTTCTGGGCAAAATTATATAATAAATGCCTTGGAATAACAATAAATTTATCAATCCGTTACCTTAACGCAGTAAATTGCCTGTTCGTCGCCCCAGTGCGATACCACCTCGGTAAGTTCCAACCCCGCAAGCCATAAAAGATGCCTCATTTGGCGTATGGTGGGAACTATAATATGATACTCGCATTCAATCCATCTTTGACCGGGTATGAAAATACAACCCCTGCCGCCCGTCCTTGTTACCCTTTTGGCTTCTTTCAGCGCGGCAAGCGGAGCGATTGCGTGTTCAAGCGAATCCCACATAAAGAACAAATCAAACGCATTATCCTCAAACGGCAGTTCGTGCATATCCGCCTGAATAATTGTAGACCTGCCAAGTTCACGCGCGGCTTCAACCTCCCTTTGCTGATAGGTAACACCGGACGCCTCAAAGCCGAGGGAATTCAGGTGTGCGGCCACATTTCCGATACCGCAGCCGATATCAAGTATTTTGCGGTATCCTTTAAGCATGGGGTAAACCTCCTTCCACCCTACTAAAGTTTCGGCGTCCCTGTTTGAAAATTCATCCTTTGCGGCGTCCCAGTACTTAAGAATTTCATTCATAAAAGGCTCCTTTTATACATTTGATGTAATTTTGCTTACAGTATATTCTGTCCCTGGCGTACCGGGAACCGGTAAGAAGAGCGGTAAAGCGCATTTTATGCCAAGATGCGTATAGTTTACAAATTCGTCATAATTTATTCAAAAGAGCCGTTTATACTTTCGTTTAGGCTGATACAAAAATTTTATACGCAGAGGTGAACCATTATGAAAACGGGAAACACATTTTTAAAAACAATTCTTATTCTAACTTTATGCGTTACTTGCTTCGGCGTCGGAACGGGTACGGGCAGCGTTATAACCTCACGCCTTCTAAATGCCGAGCCGCCGGCTGAAGTTTCTTCGCAGGGCAAAACGCCGGAAAAAAATACACAGGAAAATAACTCGCCCAAAAACGGCGAGAATAAGCAAAATACACAGGAAAAAAACGATTTTGAAAACGAATTTGCGGGCATTGCGGCGGAGTTTGCGGTATCGTCCTCCTCGTCCGCTTCCTCTTCTGACGCCGTTTCGGTTGTTAAAGGCACCGCAAACTCGGTTGTAAGCATCAACGTTTTGCAGGATACCACCTACAACTTCGGATACTGGCAGGTTCCAAGCCAAACCCAATCCGCGGGCAGCGGCGTTATCTTCTCCGAGGACGACGGCAAAATTTACATTTTAACCAACAACCACGTGGTAGACCGCGCAACAGGCGTTACAATATCCATAGACGACGAAAACACCGCCGAGGCGAATTTTGTTGGAAGCGACGCCAACTTCGACCTTGCGGTTATATCGGTTAACAAGGACAAATTAAAGGACGCGAGTATTACAAATTACACGGTTGCCGAGTTCGGTAATTCGGATAGGCTTGAGGTAGGCGAACGCGTTGTTGCTATAGGTAACGCTTACGGCGAGGGTAAATCCGCAACGCAGGGAATAATAAGCGCGCTTGGCAAGCAAATAACAACTTCCGAAGGTTCCACGCTTGATGTTATTCAAACCGACGCGGCAATAAATCCCGGAAATTCCGGCGGCGCTCTTGTTAACGCGTCCAGCGAGGTTATAGGAATAAACACGGCAAAACTTTCAAGCTACGGCGTTGAGGGCATGGGGTATTCAATTCCGTCCAATATCGCAAAAACAATTGTTGAAAGGATTATGCGCAATAAAGACGTAAAAGAAACATATCTTGGCATTATGTCCGGAATAACCGTTACGGAAGATATTAAGGCATCTTACAACCTGCCAACACTCGGAGTTTACGTTGGGCAGGTTGCGGCAAATTCCCCGGCGGCAATTGCGGGTGTTATGTCGGACGATATTATTGTTTCCTTCGGCGGCGGCGTTATAACAAGCACCGAAGATTTGGTTGAGGCAATCGGCAAAACCAAACCGGGCGATTCTGTAAAAATTACGGTTTACCGGGGCGGGCAAAGCAAACCCGTTACGGTAACGGCGGTTATGAAGGAAAAACAAGGCGGAACAAACTTTTAAAACAGAATTAGTATAATATGGCGTATGCCACTAAACGGAGGCTTTAAGATGAGCGAATTTAATTTTATTCTTGATGATCAAACGGACGAAAACGAAATTGACAGAATTCAGCAGGAAATTAGTAAGGACTTGGAGAGCGAAAAACCCTCCCCCGCGCACACCGAAGGTGAGGAGGTAAGCTTTGACGGCGCTGACGTAAAAGATACCGCCGCTGCTATGCCCGCTCCTTCGGCTCCGGCTTACACCGCGCCGGTAAAGGTGCCCGAAACGGACAGCTTTTATATGGAGACTGTTAAACATGAAAAACGCAAAACCAAAAAAGGCCAATGGAGGCGAACCATCGTTGCGGCGCTGATTGTGGCAATTATCGGCGCTCCGCTTGCGGGTTTGTGCATAGGCGCTGGTCAGTCTTTAGCGGCAAAGTATTTAGGAACGCAGCCGCAGCGGCAGGAACAAAGCACTTTCTCCTTTTCGGATAACGAAGCCGCGCCGATATCCGTCGCGCCCAACCCATCGTCTATAATTGATGATTTTTCCGCGGTTGTGGAGGTTGTGGAACCGTCCGTTGTGGGAATAACATCCCTTGTTTCCGCCCAGGGCAGCGGAAGTTTCTTCTTCCCGTCCGCGCAGGAAACGCCCAGCAAAGGCTCCGGCATAATTTTCGACGAGGATGACGAAAACGTTTATATTGTAACCAATTACCACGTAATTGGCGGAGCGAATACCGTAAGCGTATCGGTGGAAGGTTCGGACGTTGTTAACGCGCATCTTGTCGGCGCGGAGGAAAACAGCGATTTGGCGGTAATTTCAATACTAAAGGCGGAATTGGCGGAAGTTGGGGTTACCTCCGTTAAGGTTGCGAAATTCGGCGATTCCGAAAACATAAAGGTTGGCCAAATTGTGCTTGCCATAGGCAACGCGCTTGGAGAGGGCAATACCGCCACACTTGGCATGGTAAGCGCAAAAAACAAGGAAATAAACGTTGAAGGGTTAAAGCTTTCCGTAATGCAAACCGACGCGGCAATAAACCCCGGCAACTCCGGCGGCCCTCTTGTTAATACAAAGGGCGAGGTTATAGCCATAAACACAGCCAAATTCCAGTATTACGAAGTTGAGGGCACGGGCTACTCCATACGCATAGACGAAGCCAAGCCGATAATTGAGCAGCTGCGCAACAGAACGGCAAAAGCGTTTTTGGGGATAACCATGCAAAACATGACGGAAGAGACTGCCTCCATGTACAACCTGCCGATGATTGGCGTTTTGGTTATAGACGTTATGGAAGGCAGCGCAGCCGAAAAAGCGGGAATTAAGCCGGACGATATAATTACGGGTTTTAACGGCCAGCCGGTACTTACAAACGAAGGGCTTTCGGAACTTGTGGAAAAATGCAGCGTGGGCGACGAAATTGAGGTTAAGCTCTACAGGCTGAACGAAGGGCCTTTAACCGTAAATGTGAAATTAGGGGAACGTCCGATGCAGAGTTCATTTTAAGAGGGATAACATTTAAGAGGGATAACACGCAAAAAGCAGGACTGCGCAATTACGCGCGTCCTGCTTTTTTATTAGTCCCAATCCTGCTGAGAAAGCACTTTTTGCAGTTTAACCAGTTCTTTTTCAGCCTCTTTGTATTCCGGCATAAATTTTTTAACAACGTCCCAAAAAGCGGCCGAATGATTATGCTCTATAATGTGCGCCAACTCATGCACAACCACATAACTAATTACATCATCAGCCGCCATTACAAGCCGCCATGAAAAATTGAGGCTGTTTTTGCCGGAACACGAACCCCACCGTTTTTTTGCTTCCGTAATTTTAACGGCTTTAGGGAAAACACCCATTTGTTTTGAATATTCAAACACCGTTTTATTAATTTCGCGTTTTGCTTCGGTTTTATAAATAAGTTTTACCGCAAATTTAATTTCATCCGCAGAGAGGTTTGGCGCAACGGTAAAACTCTCGCCGTCAAAAAACAGACGCGGCGAATCGCCGCGCGTTATGGGATAACTTTTTCCGCGCAGCACTGCCCGCGATCCGTAAGTTAGCTTAAACCCTGCCTTTTGGCTGTTTAAGTTTTTCCGGTGGGCAAGCCTTTGCCTTATCCATAACTCATTTGCCAATACAAACCTGTCTATTTCGCGCTTGGGCATATATATCGGCGCGCGAACCGAAACCTCCGCGTCTTTTGTTATAGATATTGAGGCGGTTTTTCTGTTGCTGCGTGTAAGAATGTACTCAATCATGCGTTTTGCTTAAAAGCCATACAATGTTTTCGCCAAGGCGCTGCAGCGTTTCAACTCCCTCGCCGTCCTTTTCGTAGTCGCCCTCGTCGCGCGCAAGGCTCATGTTCCAGTAATAGCTGCCAACAAGAATCATATCACTTATAAGGAAAAAGTGGTTCATGGAATCGAGGGTATGTATTCCCCCCGCTCTGCGCACAGGGCTAACGGCGGCGCCAATTTTGCGGCTGAACGCGTCCGTACTTCTTGATATGTATCCGCAGCGGTCTATAACAACTTTCATTTCGGTTGTTAAATCCGCAAAATAGGTGGGCGAACCTAAAATAATTGCGTCCGCCTCAGCCATTTTTTGATACAGCTCGTTTATCCAATCGTCTATTGCGCACCTTCCGGCGTGGGTAAAACACCTGCCGCACGACATACAGCCCCTTACGGGTTTGCCTCCCGCCTGATAAATTTCGGTTTCAAAACCGGCCTTTTGGCAAACCTCCAAAACCGTGCCAAGCATACGGGCGGTATTTCCCGCCTGCCTTGGGCTTCCGCTTACTGCCAATACTTTCATTGAAACTCCTCCTTTATGTTACACGGCGTTTTTGCCGCCGTCTTTTTAAACAGAATCAGTATTACGCAAGCTTTATATCAGAGAGCTTTGCAATCGAATTTTTTTGCATGTATTCGCAAATACCGTTTAGCACATCCGTAGTTGCGTTTGGGTTTGCAAAATTCGCGCTTCCAACCGCCACGGCGGTTGCGCCGGCAAGCAAGAATTCAACCGCGTCGCCGCCCGAACAGATGCCCCCCATCCCGATTATAGGAATTTTTACGCACCTCGCGGTTTGATAAACCATTCTTACCGCCACAGGTTTTACCGCAGGCCCGGAAAGGCCGCCGGTAACGTTGTATAATACCGGCCTTCGGCGGTTAATATCTATTTGCATTCCAAGAATTGTGTTTATCAGCGAAAGAGCGTCCGCGCCAGCGTCTTCGGCGGCTTTCGCAATTTCGGTAATATCGGTTACATTTGGGCTAAGTTTTACAATAAGCGGCTGTTTTGCGTACTTTTTAACTTCCCTTACCACGGCATGTGCCATTTTAGGGTTTTGCCCGAAGGCTATCCCGCCCTTTTTCAAGTTAGGGCATGATATGTTAAGCTCCAACAAATCCACCGCTTCGGTTGAAAGGCGCTGCGCTGCCTCGGCGTATTCCTCTTCCGTATGCCCGCATATATTTACAATAATTTTGGTATCGAACTGCTTTAAAAAAGGTAAATCTTCCTTTATGAAGGCTTCAACGCCCGGGTTTTGCAAACCTACGGAATTAAGAAGCCCGCCGTAAGTTTCCGCAATCCGGGGCGGCGGGTTGCCTTGCCACGGCGTAATTGAAACTCCCTTTACGGTTATTGCGCCAAGCTTGTTTAAATCCACAAAATCGGCGTATTCCTTTCCGGAGGCAAATGTGCCGGAGGCAGTAGTTACGGGGTTTTTAAGCTTTACACCGGCAATATCAACGGATAAGTCAACCATTCCACACAACCTCCTTTGAAGAAAAAACCGGGCCGTGCGCACAAACCTTTTTGTAGGCTTCGCCGTTTCCGTCATTAGTTTTTGTTACGCAGCAAATACACGCGCCAACTCCGCAGCCCATACGCTCTTCCATTGAAACCTGCGCGGGAGTTGCGGTTTCATCGGCGTAACCCGATACGGCTTTAAGCATCACCTTTGGGCCGCAGGCGAAGATTATTTCCGGGCTTTGGGGCAAAGCGCTGCCGCCGTCCGGATTATGCCGCAAAACATTTTTTATAAGCGAGATAACATTCCCCATGTAACCCTGCGAACCGTCGTCCGTTGAAATATAAACCTTTGCGCCGGTTTTTTCAAAATCGCTTTTAAGTATAACTTGCTGCGCGTTTTGAAAACCTGAAAAAACATTTATCTCCGCGTTAGAATTTGCTTTTTTTATATCCTGCGCCAATTTCAAAAGCGGGGGCGTTCCCATACCGCCGCCTATAATTACTACGCGCTTTTGCGCCGAATAAGTAAAACCGTTTCCGCACGGGCCCAAAACCCTTAATGTTTTACCCTCCGGGTACTGGCTTAAAATTTTTGTGCCGCCGCCAACTACGCGGTAAACTATGCGCACCGTTCCCGCTTTGGCATCGGTTTGGCAAAACCCGAACGGACGCGGAAGCAGTTTGCTTTCGCTTTCTAAATATATTCCGGCAAACTGCCCGGCCTTGGCGGTTTCGGCAAGATATTCACTTTTAAAAATAAGTTCGTAAATATCGCGTGTAAGCGGCGCGTTTTTTAGTATTTGCGCATTAACAAGTTTTTTCAATTGATCATCTCCGTATTGTTTCATTCCGGTAAAGCGTAAAAACCGTTTTACCTTTGGGAATTACCTTTGTAAGTTGCATTTATGAGTTAGCTTTTTGAGTTAGCTTTATAAATTACCTTTGGGAAATTGTTCTGCTGTAGGAAAAACCCCTGTCGCTAACCATTGTAACCGGTTCAAGTTCAAAATAAACCACCGCGCTTGGCTTTAAGCTGAGATTAAAGCAAACGCTTCCCGCTTGCGCAGATAATTGTTCGCTTTTTATATACGGCGCGGAGGATTCCCTCAAAATTTGCAGTTGCTCTTTTGAAAGGTTAGCGGGTTCGCCCATATCGTGCCAAATTTTAAGCGGGTTGGCGTTTAATTCGTCTACGGTTTTGGTAATAAGGCAAAAGGCTTCGCCGCTTCCTTCGGCGCTTTCAAGCGCAAAATTAAGCGTTAATTCCTCATCCGCAAGGCTCCACGCTATACCTGTGTACTTCCCGTTTTTATCCCTTACAATTACCGAATCCCCCGTGCGGTGTACGCATTCGCCTTTAAGGTTTTTGAAAAATTGGAATGTCCAAAACGTGGGCTTGGGAATAAGACCGTTCGCCACAAGCCCGAACCCGCCGTGAAACGGTGTATACGGCACGCCCTGTTCCTCAAAAATATCCCCAAATGTCCAATACGAATATGATTCGTTAGAATCCCCAAAAGTTGAGAGCATATACGCCGTATACGCGGCGTTATAAATTGTGTCGTGAATGGTAGCCTTTGGCACATACGAGGTGTTAAACTCCGTAATGTGAATTTCCATATCCTTAAATTCCGGGAAGCTGTCCACGATGCGGCGGGTAGTGTTAACGCTGTCCATGCAGCCTTCCGGCTCAACAAGCTTTACATACATATAGTGCCCGTCTGTTTCCGGCGGGTTAGACGTATAGTGGTGACGCGTTATAAAATCAATCGCGATTTTCTTTTCCTTGCAGAATTGCAGAAATTCCTTCATCCAGCGTTCGTCGTCCACACCGCAAATTGCCGGGCCGCCAACGCGAAAACGAGTATCAACGCTTTTCACCGCGTTAAAGCTTTCCTCAAACAGGCGGAAGTATTCGCGCATATCCGCGCCCTTCCAAAAGCCCGGAAGGTTAGGCTCGTTCCAAACCTCAATAGGCCATGTAATTACCTCGTCCGCGCCGTAACGAGAAATAAGATGCTTTAGAAGGTTTTGCACCAAATCGCGCCAGGCTGCGTAATCTTTCGGCGGGGTTACGTTGCCCTTCCAGTAAAACACTGTTTGGCTTCCGGACGCCATTTTTTCCGGCATAAAGCCAAGTTCCAAAAACGGACGCAGGTTAAGCTCCAAATACCTATCCATAACCATGTCGAGGTAGGTAAAGTTGTATTCGGCTTTTTTAACGCCGTTTTCCTCGTATTCGTGATAAATTGCCATGTCGTCGGTAAAAAGACCGTGCCCGCGTATGTACTTGAAGCCGATTTTTTCCTGAACAAGTTTAAGCTGCTCAAAATATTCGTGAAACAGGGCAAGGTACATACGCCCCGTGCCAACGCAAAAATCCGCGTTGTTTTTGAAGGGAATAACGGTGTTTGAAGAGATGGTGTAGGTTTTTTCAGGCATAATAACAGCTCCTTTTTTGAATTTTAGAAAATTTTGCGGCTTAGTTTAAACCATTTTACCATATTGGTGACGGGTTCTGTAAATGCTACAAATTATAGCATGAATTTGGAAGTATTCAAATATCATTTTGAAAATAGGCGGGTTACTGAAGATGGGAGGGTTACTTACGTCTATGATTGTTTCATTTCCGTTCACACCACTGCTGAAAATGAATAGTATTGCGCCGCCTTTGAGTAATAAGCTGACATTTTCATTTTTTCGTTTTCGGCAATTTGACTATGCGTTGCCCAGAACGGAATGTTGATAACTACCCACTAATATCAAATCGCTAATAACTACCCGCGTTTTTTGTGGCGTTCTATAAGGGGTTACAGGAGGGCTTCGGCGCAAATTATATCGCCCAGCAATGTGCCACCTGACGCTTCAGAACATTTTTGAGCGCACCAAGTTAGTAAAGGGTTCTATTTTTGCGGTGCGCTCAAAAATATTCTTCTCGCTGCTCTGGTGAACCAATTTTCGCCATTAGTGTATCGCATTGATTATTTTTTTGACGGCGAAAATTGTTTCCCCGCCGCGCGGCACAATCATGCTGTTCGATATAACCCGCGCCGAAGCCCGGTAGCATGTTCTTTGCAGGCGGCGAAAGGAGCGCGCGTGTAATCAAGTGTACCCTTTGCAGATGGCGAAAGATTTGCGCAAAGCCGCGCCGTAACACATATTTCAACTCATTCGATTAGGCAATCGGCGTAATTATTGCCCGCGCGAGTAATCAAGCATATTAAATTTGAATATCTTAGCTGTTATGCAGCGCTAAGAGCTTTAAAATGCAGATTGCATTAAATGCGGAATTTGGAATAATTAGTGACATATATATGTCACTAATTATTCCATGAGCTCAAATATAAGTAGTGCTAAATATTTATATTGTTCAGTGTTTGCGGTACTTGTTACTTGCTAAAGGGCGCTTATTTTACGGCTTTGATTTATATCTACCAACGTCAGAACCGAAATAATTTTCTTACCGCGCTATAACACTTTACGCGTATTAATAAATGCAACGTTAGAAAATTAATCGCTTGGACATAATTAAGCCATTCGCTTATCTTGCAAGGATGCTGTAGTTACGCTTCCCACGAATATTTGGCAATGTATGAATTCTCGTAACCCTTTTGCTTCCTGCAAAGAACACACCCGATTGTTTATGCGCTTCTTTCGCCGCCTGCAAAGAACATGCTGCCGGCTTCGGCGCGGGTTATATTGCACAGCATGATTGTGCCACGCGGCGGGGAAACAATTTTCGCCGCCGCAATACGCTATCTCTGCGCATAACTAATTGGCGAAAATTGGTTCACCAGAGCAGCGAGAAGAATATTTTTGAGCGCACCGCAAAAATAGACCCTTTACTATAACTTTAGTGCGCTCAAAAATGTTCTGAAGCGTCAGGTGGCACATTGCTGGGCGATATAATTTGCGTCGAAGCCTCTACAACCCTTGCCAAATTTGGAGCAAAAGTGCGGGCAATTATTAGTGTTTAGTTCTGAGCGGTATACATCTAAATTGCTATCTGCGAAAAATGAAAATGTCAGCTTATTATTCAAAGGTGAAACAATTGTGCAGGTGATGCACCCAATAATTTTTAAATGCACCTAACCTTGACAATAAACAGCGGCGAGAGTGTGAACAGTAACTTCCGCCGCGCTTGCGCGTATATTTGTACCTGTTAAGATTGACTGAAACATATCTGATATAATATAATGCAGTATGTGGAAACGGTAAAGAAATTGAAACTGCACAGCGGTAATAGAAAACAGTTATAAAGAGCTTCGCATAGATGTTATTAAATGCGGCGGATGAGGGGTACGCAATATGAAAAGGGTTTGGAATAATCTACGCATTGAAATAGTCGCAATAATTATTCTTGTTGCGCTGACACTTTCTCTCAGCCTTTATTTAGTTACCTATATTAGGTACCGCGATTTAACCCTCGAACTTTTAAAGGACGATGCCGAGGCCATTAACAAATATGCCGCCGGCATTGTGGACGAAAAAAGTTTTACGGATTTAAACACAATTGATGACGAAACTTCCGAATTATACGAAACGAGCCAAAACAACCTCAGGCGAATACGCGAAATTGCCAACTTGCGTTATTTGTACACGGCAAAGCAAAACGAGGAAGGCCAATTCATTTATGTAATGGACGGTATTGACCGCGCAGCGGAGGATTTTCGCCACCCCGGTGATTTAATCGAAGCTGAAATTATTCCGGACCTTTCCCGGTGCTTAGATGGCGAAACTGTATTCGGAGACGAAATTCTCAATACCGAATGGGGTTACGTATACGTTGTGTATTTTCCGTTTAACGCGGCAAACGGGGATGTAATAGGCGCTATCGGAATGGAGTTCGATTGCGATAAGTTATATGACTATATTAATTTTGCCCGGATTATGACAATTATTATCGCGCTTGCCGTATCCGCCGTTTCAATAGCGGTTGCTTATATCGCCGCCGGGCGCTTCATTAAGAAAACCGAAAAGAATATAAAAAAGTTAGAACTGGAAGTTTCAGAAAGCGAGGAACTTACGAAAACGGTAAAGGAAGCAAGCCCCGTGGCATATATATTATGTAATGAGGATCTCACCGTTTTGGATTGCAACGCCAAGGCCCTGAAACTATTTGCCTGCGAGGATAAGGATAGCCTTATAGGCAACTACTGGAGAGATTATATGCCGGAGTATCAGCCGGACGGCCGCAATTCCATGCAAAAGGCAAGGGAGATGGCAGGCCGCTGCAAGGCGTGCGGACGCTACGTTTTCGAATGGTTTTTCAAAACCGCGAAAGGGGATACCTTTCCTACGGAAGTTTCGCTTACAAGGCTCGATAATAAAAGCGGCGTTTACCTGATAGTTTATATGTACGATTTGAGTAATATCAGAAAAATGGAGCAAAGTATACATAAGCTGAAAAACGAGGCGGAAAAAATTTTTTACGACCCGCTTACCGGCGTTTATAACCGAAGGTTCTTAGACGAAACCATGAACCGCGTAATGAGAAGGATGTCTCGCGATGGCACAACGCTGTCTATAATGATGATAGATTTGGATTTTTTCAAAAGGTATAACGATACTTACGGCCACGCGGAAGGCGATAAATGCTTAAAGGCTGTGGCGGGCATACTAACACGCGGAGTAACGCGCTCGTCCGATTTTGTGGCGCGATACGGCGGCGAGGAATTTGTAATTGTTTTGCCGGATACCGAAGGGCAGGGAGCGTGCGCTATAGCCGCGAAACTGCTGGAAAATGTGCGAAAAGCCGGAATTCCCCACATAAATAACGGCGCGGCGGATTGCGTTACAATTTCAATAGGCGTAACTGCGGGCAAGGTTTTGCACGCGCACGCCCTGGAGGATTTTATCGAAAAGGCGGACGAAATGCTTTATAAATCCAAAAACGGCGGCAGAAATACATACCATTACGAAGAGCTGTAAGATGCGCGCGCGCGGTGAAAACGCTGCCCGCCTATGCAGCCAAAGGCCGGCCGCGCGGAAGGACACAGCGCTGCCCGCCCATGCAGCCAAACGAGGTGTTTAAAATGAAGGTGTTTGTTACGGGAGGCGCGGGTTACGTGGGTTCGGTAGTGTGCTCCGCGCTTATAGATTCGGGTTTTGTGCCCGTGGTTTTAGATTCGCTTGTAACCGGGCGCGACGAATTTGTTAAGGATAAAATTTTCTATCAGGGCGACATGGGCGATTCCGTTTTGTTGGAGCGGATTTTTCGCGAGCATCCGGATATTGAAATTATGATTCACTGCGCGGAAAAAGCCGCCGTGGAGCAATCCGTGCTAATGCCCTACGAATATTACCAGTCCAACGTGGTTAAAAGCTTGGAGCTTTTTAACACGGTGCAAAAACACGGAGTAAAGAAAATAATATATTCATCCTCGGCAAGCCTTTACGACGACGTTCCGGGTTATATGGTAACCGAATCGTCACCGGTAAACCCGCGAAGCCCTTACGCGCGTTCCAAATACGCAACCGAAATGATTCTTAGGGATTTTGCGGCGGCATACGGCACAAGATGCATTACTCTGCGTTATTTTAACCCCATCGGCGCAGACCCGTTTCTTCGTAGCGGCATACAGCCCAAAAACCCGGACAGCATTATTCGCGAACTTGCAAAGGTTGCAAGCGGCGAGGAAAAAACCTTTACAATTTGGGGTAAGGACTGGGGCACAAGGGACGGCACATGCATAAGGGATTATATCCACATATGGGATTTGGCAAAAGCGTATGTAAAGGCCGCAGAGAAATTTGACGACGCCTTTGAAAAGAATATTAATAAATTTAAGGATTATTTAACAATAAATATCGGAGCGGGTATAGGAGTTACGGTAAAGGAATTTATTTACGCGTATGAAAATGTTACGGGCGAAAAAATAAACTTCGTTTACGCTCAAAGAAGGCCGGGGGATATCGCAGGGTCTTACGCGAATACGTCCAGAGCCAAGCATTTGCTGGACTGGGAGGCGGAATTGCCGCTTGAAGAGGCAATAAATGACGCGCGCCGCTGGGAAGAGGCGAAAGAAAAGAAAACAGAAAAATAGTTGACATAATCGAATCGTGGGAGTATGCTGTAATTAGTAAAATAATCCGTTAATTTTGGCATAAGGAGGGATAAAAATGAGTTCGGCTACAGAAAGTATCGACAGCGCAATGATGAGCGCGTATCAGCAAATTTCATCGGGTAAAAGGATAAACAGCGCAGCGGACGATGCCGCGGGGCTTGCGATATCCGAAAAAATGGCCGCTCAGGCAAGAGGGTTAGAGCAGGGTACGGAGAACGCGCAGGATATGCAAAACCTGCTTCGAACAGCGGAAGGCGGGCTGGAGAATATTTCGTCGGCGCTTAACCGGATGCGCGAAATAGGCGTTCAGGCAAGCAACGGCATTTATACCGATTCCGACAAGGCGGCAATGCAGCTTGAGGTAGACCAATTAAAGAGTTTTATTAAGGATTCCGTAAAGGGAACGGAATTTAACACAATGAAACTTTTAGACGGCAGTTATTATAATAAGCAAGCCGCGGTTTCCCCAAACGGAGATTCCATAAAAATTTATTTAGAGGATTCTTCCCTGGAAACGCTCGGCATTGCGGATTTCGACGTTACGGGGGATTTCAACCTTGGCTCGTTAGACAAAGCGCTGGAAAACGTGAACGATGCCCGCGCAAGAATCGGAGCGACGCAAAACCGTTTGGAGTATACCATAAATTCCAACGAAACGTCTTATCTTAACCAAATGCAGGCTATGAGCCGCATTGCGGACGCGGATATAGGCAAGGCTATGATGGATAAAAGCCGCAGCGACGTTTTGATGCAGTATCAGGTTTTCTCCCAAAAGGAGCAAATGCAGCGCACCGGCAGTATGCTAAGCTTACTTAAGTAAATAAAACTATAAAAAAACTGAGCGGCTAAGCGCTCAGTTTTTTTTAGTTTTATTTTTCAATTCCCGCAATTCCAACTCCGCCCGGCCCGCAGTGCGATGTTATAACCGAGCCTGTTTTAAGCCAAACAAATTCCTTAACGCCCGCTTCGCGAACGGCTTCCTCAACCTCAGCCCTAACGTCGGTATCTATGGAAACGGCATAAACAAGAAAAACCTTTTCTTTATCAATGTTATACCTTGTAAAATAATCGTTTAACATTTTGCGGATAATTTTTTTCTTCGCGCCGGAATACTTTTTGGTTGAAATCATAAGCCCGTCTATAACTTCAATTAAAGGTTTCAGCCTTAAAAGCGACGCGCCCAAATACTGCGCGTTCGATACTCTTCCGCCCGCTCTAAGGTAATCCAAATTGCCGGGCAAAAAAGCAAACCTTGTTTTTGAAGCAATTTCTTCAACCTTTTTCTGAAGCTCCTCCGGCTGCGCTTCCGGGTTTTCCTTAATGTATTCGGCCACTTGCATTACAACAAACGCATGGCCTATGGATACGTTTTTCGCGTCAACGCGGCAAATTTCAATTGAACCGTCGTCCGCGAAAACCGAACTTTGAAACCCTATTGAAAGCTGCGCCGAATAACAAATGTGCAAAATTGTGGAGTTGGGATCCTCCTCTTTTATCTGTTTGAAAATCGCCTCGAACTGGTCGGGGTTAACGCCCGCTGTTTTGGGAACCTTGCCGGTTTTATCGTAAAACGAGGTAAGCTCCTCCATTGAAACATCGCCGTCCAAATAATCCTTGCCGTCTATCTCTACATGCATTTTTGGTACGCGGATATCGTTATTTTCTATCATCTCGCGTGATAAATCCGCGCCGCTTTCCGCCACAATGATGTATTTTTTCATATCGTTAATTCCTTCCCCAAGCATACTTTGTTTTGTAAACGAAACGTTTATAGTAAGTCTATATTATCTTTGTGTATATGTCAAATTCCTTAGTTTGGGCGGGCGCGGTTTAAAATTACAGTTAGCACGCCGTTATCGCCTTAAGGCGAAGCCAAAACGGATGTATTTATTCTTACACAAAAAAACCTTGTCTGAATAAGATAAAACAAGAACAATATTTCTAAGAACCGGTTTTGATTGGAGTGAACAGAATGTCAATGCCTCAATTTCCTGACCCGCAAACCATACTAACTCAGGAGCAGGCGCTTAACGCAATAGTTACGTCCATAGCGATGGAGGAAACGGCGCTAAGCCACATAATTAACGCAGAAGGAGAAAAAATTCAGTACGCGATAGAAAATTTAAAAAGGTGCGGTGACACGCGCCGGCTTGAAAACCTAAGAAAAATAAACGAAAGTGTTACTTCGATGCTTGAAACAATAAGCGACATGCAGTTGATTTTGAAAAACAAACTCAAAGGCGCGTTGGAATACATGCCGGCATCCGGAGGTACGGGAGTGTGCCAGCCGTGCACTGATTTGCCTCCTTGCCCGCCGCCGTGTTCTTCGCGTCCGCCGTTGCCGCCTTGTTCGCCGTGTTCTTCTCATACGCCGCTGCCGCCGTGCCCGCCGCCGTGTTCGGGTTTGCCAACGCCGTCGCCATGCCCGCCGCCGTGTTCGGGTTTGCCAACGCCGCCTCCTTGCCCGCCGCCGTTCTTGCCTCCGTTTCCGCCGCCAAACCTGTACGATTTCTTGTATGACGACGATTTTTGCGAAAACGCGGCATCGGATTTTTGCGCTTGCGCGGTAACAAAATACAGTTGGAAAGAGGGATGCCACTTATCTCTTGAGGAAGACGAAGATGACGGCTTGAGAAACGGCGCCTGCGCGGAACTCTTCCACAGGCGCGGGCATTCTATGGTACTTTTGCCGGCCGGTAAAAAGTACAAAATTATGCTCGACTTGGAGTTTGGCTGCAAAACCTGCAACCCTGTTTCAATAGAATTAAGAATTGAGGACAAACTCGGAAACTGCGCAAAGGAGGATGTAAAGCTTTACAACTTCAAAGAGGCGGAACGCTTTGTGTTTTTAACCGACACAATTATATGGAACGCTCCGAAGTACCGCGACGGGCTACTTTCCCTAAAACTGCTGCATCCCAAAATTTTAAATGTTAACGACGGCAATATAACGGTTTCGGAATTAATGACCGAATAAATTGTTGGTAACCGCATCTGCATAATTGTATTCGCCTTAGAATAATAAAGGAGGCGCTTTTCTTTTCCCGGAATGATGACATTTGAGTGTCATCAATTAATACTATGATGTCATTCTTAACTCGCGCTTTGCAATCTGCATTCGACCTTAAAAATGGAAGTTGACAACGCAAACAATTTTGTGGTAGACTTTGCAAAGTTTATGGTTAATGGGCAGTCGCCAAGCGGTAAGGCAATGGACTCTGACTCCATCATTCGGGGGTTCAAATCCCTCCTGCCTAGTCAAGTTTTTCCTTGTAGAATCAAGCTTTCCTTGAAAGCTTGATTCTATTTTTTTGTGCTTTTTGTGTTTTGTCCACGGTTTTGTCCACGATTTCATTCACGCTTTGATTTTTCATGTGCCGAATTTTTTGAATTTTTCATTCAGCGTATCAGCAATATTTCGTTTTGCTTCAATATCCAAATGACCGTAGATATTCATCGTAGTTCCAATATCACCATGCCCCAACCACATTTGTATTTCCTTCATGCTGAATCCTAAATACAAAAGGTAACTCGCCGCAGAATGCCGAAGGTCATGTAATCTGATAATGGGAAGCTTGTTTTTGATTAATATATCTTTAAAGTGCTTTGTAACATAGTTGGGCATAATCAGCCGCCCGTCAGCACGAGTAAAGATATATCCATCGTCAACATAATCATTCGGCTGTAAAAGCTTATTTTGTGCTTGATTTCTCTTAATCCGTTTCAGCATATCAATAATTATGCCGGGCATAGGTAAAGTACGGTAACTGCTTTTGTTTTTCGTTGAGTCCTTATGGTAAATTTTATTACAGTTTTGAACAACGGTATGCTGAATTGTAAAGGTTTTGTTTTCGAAGCTGATTGCGCTCCACTTTAAACCCATGATTTCTGCTCTTCGCATTCCGTAAAACACGCCGAATAGAATTATCCCCTCAAGAATATCGTTTTTCACAACCTCCAACAGTTCATCAATTTGCCTTTCGTTATAAAACTTTGCTCCGGTATATTTTATTTTTTTAGGCATATCTATACCTTTTACAGGGTTAAATGTAATTAACTTCTGTTTGATTGCTGAGTTAAAACATTTCGACAAATTCCACAGATGCTTTCTAACCGTGTTTGGTGAGGCTGTTTCAAGTTTGAAATTCACTGCTGTCAACTTAAGCCTAGAAAATCTAAAAAAATATTTGCAAAAATTCTAAAAAGCGCTTGACAAAAACTCGAAAATAGTAACCTTCAAAATTAAAAGAACACATTTATTG
>JAISVZ010000207.1 GCA_031271295.1 Clostridiales bacterium
CAATAGTATCATTATTGGTTTATTTTGTCAAGATATGAATTCTGCTGTTTCGAAACCCAAAACCGCTAATTCAAAATATAATTGAGTTGGAACGAAACATGTGATAATATACTTGGGAAAACAGCGGATTATTTCACGCGTCTTTAAATATAACACATTTAATTTTAGGAGAGATTTAAAATGGAGTACATCGGTTTAAATGAAATAAGGGAAAAGTTTCTTAAATTTTTTGAGGACAAGGCTCATTACAGGATGAAAAGCTTTTCGCTTGTACCCCAAAACGATAACAGCCTGCTTTTAATAAATTCGGGCATGGCGCCGTTAAAGCCGTATTTTACCGGCAGGGAAAAACCTCCCTCGAAGCGGGTTGCAACATGCCAAAAATGCATACGCACAATAGATATAGACCGGGTGGGGTTAACCCTTCGCCACGGTACTTTTTTTGAAATGCTCGGCAACTTCTCGTTTGGGGATTACTTTAAGGAAGAAATAATTCCGTGGGCTTGGGAGTTTATGACACAGGTTATGAAAATTCCCGAAAACCTGCTGTACCCTTCCGTATACGAAAAGGATGACGAAGCTTTTGATATTTGGCACAAAAAGGTTGGGCTGCCCAAAGAAAAAATTACCCGTTTGGGCAAGGACGATAACTTTTGGGAAGTTGGCCTTGGCCCCTGCGGGCCAAGTTCGGAAATATATTACGACCGGGGGGAAAAATACGGCTGCGGCAAAGAAACATGCGGCGTAGGGTGCGACTGCGACCGGTTTGTAGAGGTATGGAATTTGGTTTTTACCCAGTTCGACAAAAAGGAAGACGGCAGCTACGAACGCCTGAAATTCCCCAATATCGACACGGGCATGGGCTTGGAGCGAATAGCTATGGTAATGCAAAATGTGGACGCAATTTTTGACGTGGACACGGTAAAGGCAATACGCGACGAGGTTTGCAGATACGCGGGCGTAACATACGGCGAAAACCCCCAAACCGATATATCCATAAGAATTATTACCGACCATATACGTTCGGTTACGTTTATGACGGCGGACGGCGTTCTGCCATCAAACGAGGGAACCGGCTACGTTTTAAGGCGTCTTTTGCGCCGCGCGGCTATGCGCGGAAAACTTTTGGGCATAAATTCTCTGTTTTTGGCGGAGCTTTCGAAAACCGCTATAGATTTATCCAAGGAAGCGTACCCCGAACTCAGCGAAAAACGCGATTATATATACCGCGCAATATCGGTTGAGGAGACGCGCTTTAACCAAACGCTCGACCAGGGCATGGAGCTTTTGAAAAGCATCAAAGCCGAACTTATTAAAAATTCCGAAAAAGTTATGCGCGGCGAGGACGTTTTCAAACTGTACGATACATTTGGTTTCCCGGTTGAATTAACGCGCGAAATACTTGCGTCCGACGGCATATCGGCGGACGAGGACGGTTTTGCCGCCGAGATGAAAAAGCAAAAGCAGCGGGCAAGGCAGGCGCGGGAAGAATCCACCTATATGGGAAGCGACGCGACGGTTTTTAACTCCCTTTCGGGCGTTGCCGAAACAAAGTTTGTGGGATACGGCGAATTGCAGGTAAAGGACGCTAAAATTCTGGCTATAATCTGCGAAAACGAAGTTGTTGCTTCCGTCGGCGCGGGGCAAGAAGTTTCCGTAATTTTGGATAAAACCCCGCTGTACGCCGAAAGCGGCGGGCAAATGGGCGATAGGGGTAAAATAAGCGGCGAAGGTTTTGAAATAGAAATTTCGGATTGCGTTAAGGTTGCCGGAAACAGAACCGCGCATATTGGAAAGGTTACAAACGGAACTGCGGCAACCGGCTCCGGTGCGGCGGCTTACGTTGATATCCCAAACCGTATGGCGACGGCGGCGAACCATACCTCAACGCATCTTTTGCAAAAGGCTCTGCGCGAGGTTTTGGGAAGCCATGTGGAGCAATCCGGTTCTCAGGTTTCCGCAAACCGTCTCAGGTTCGATTTTACGCACTTCGCGCCTTTAACCGACGAGGAAATTGAAAAGGTTGAAAACATTGTTACCGAAAAAATATTCGAAGCCCTTCCGGTTGAGGTAAGCGAAATGCCGGTGGACGAAGCCCGCAAAATGGGCGCAACGGCGCTGTTTGGGGAAAAATACGGCGATATTGTGCGGGTTGTAAAAATTGGCGGTTTCAGCACGGAATTGTGCGGCGGAACCCACCTAACAAACACTTATCAGGCAAAGCTGTTTAAAATATTATCCGAAAGCGGGATTTCAGCAGGCGTGCGCCGAATAGAAGCCGTTACCGGCGAAAACGCGCTGTTATACTATAAAAATCAGGACGCGCGTGTTAAAACTTGCGGCAAACTTTTAAAAACCACGCCGGAAAATATCGCGGCAAGGATTGAAGCCTTAACCGGCAACATCAAAAGCCTGACGCAAGAAATTGAAAAACTGCGCTCCGCCGCGTCCGGCAATATTGCGGAAGATATTTTAAAAACCGCCGCGGATGTTTCCGGAATTAAAGTTATAGCGGCAAACGCGGGCAAAATGGATATGAACGGCCTTCGTCTTTTGGGCGACCGCCTGCGCGATAAGTTCAGCGGGATAATTGTTTTGGCAAGTGAAAACGACGCAAAGGCGAACTTTACCGCAACAGCATCGGACGAAGCGGCAGGTCGCGGGGCGCACTGCGGGGAAATTGTAAAAGCGGCGGCGCAGACAGCGGGAGGAAGCGGCGGCGGCAGGCCGAATTCCGCGCAGGCAGGCGGGAAGGATGTTTCGAAAATTGGCGAAGCGCTGCAAAAAACGCTTGAAGTTATACGGGGGCAGTTAGGATAAAAGGCAATTTGTTTTCGCATATTATACAATTGCTTGTTTACCGGCTTAAAAACAATTGAAAAAATACTTTTTCGGAGGTACGTTTTGATACACATTATCGTTAATCCGTCGGCGGGTAAGGGCAAAGCTTTATCCGCCGCAAAGAAAACCGCAGAAATTTTAACCGCTAAAAACATGAAATGCGAAGTGCATGAAACAAAGCGCCCAATGCACGCAAAGGAAATTGCCGAAAGCTGTGTAAAAAACAGCGAAACATCCGCGATTTACTGCGTTGGCGGCGACGGCACCGTCCACGAGGTTGTTTGGGGAATGGCCGGTTCGGATGTTCCGTTCGCGCTTATCCCCGCCGGAAGCGGGAACGATTTTGCTCTATCGCTTAAAAATTACAAAAATAAGGACACACAAAAGCTTGTGGAATCCTTTATTTTGGGTAACACCGAAAAAATTGACGTTATCCGCTGCAAAACCGGAAACGAGGTTTATTACTGCGCAAATATCGCAAGCTTTGGGCTGGACGCCGAAATTGTTGAAAACGCTGAAAAATACAAGGAAAAGTTGGGGAAGTTCGCGTACCTTGCCTCAACGCTCAGTTCAATTTTGCGTTATGAAAAGAAAAAATTGAAAATTACCGCAAACGGAACCGAAATTGACGGTTTTATCACGCTAACCGCAATCTGTAACGGCAAAGTGTACGGCGGCGGGTTTAATATTTCGCCATCCGCAAAAATAAACGACGGAAAGATTACGCTGTGCGTAATTAAAGAAATGAAAAAAGCCGCTATGTCCGTACTTTTCCCTTCGGTGCTGTTTGGGCTTCACAAGTATATCGGCGCGGTTAGCTTTACCGATTGCGAACGTGTAAAGGCAGAGTTTAACGGCAATTTGCAGCTTAATATAGACGGGAACATTTACCCCGCCAAAGACAGCGCGGAATTTGAAATTGTGAGAAACGCGCTTACGGTTTTGGTGTAAAGGTGTAAGCGCATTTTCGCTTTGGTCAACGAAGCCGCTTTAGTTATTTCCGCAGCTTTGAATAATAAGCTTACGCTTCTCTTTTTCCGGAATGATGAAATTTGAGTGTAATCGTTTAATACTATGGGATGTCATTCTTAACTCGCTTTTTTCATGATATCCGGCAGGGTTTACTTACAGCACCAAGATGCAAAAAATATTGCATTGCTTTGGGTTTTACGTTTTGGGCAGTAATGTTATGACGCTTTAGCGGATTCAAGAATTATTCGGCGCACTTCATCAACAGAAATACCAACCTTTTTGGATATCTCCTTCTCATCAAGACCGAATTCACTGCACATTAGCACCTTACCTTTATCCATGCCTTTTTCCATGCCCTTTTCCATGCCCTTTTCCATGCCTTTTTCCATGCCTTCAGCCCTACCTTCATCTCTGCCTAACAAAACCGCTGCTTCTAACGCATCCATCGTATACGCCTCCTTGTCTATATCAGGGTTTAATATATGGTACTGTTCAAGAGCATCTTTAAGAGTGTAATCACCCGATATTTGCCTGAACTTATCCGTTAATATTTGCTGTAACGCCTGCGATTC
>JAISVZ010000014.1 GCA_031271295.1 Clostridiales bacterium
GCGCAAATTATATCGCCCAGCAATGTGCCACCTGACGCTTCAGAACATTTTTGAGCGCACCAAGTTAGTAAAGAGTTCTATTTTTGCGGTGCGCTCAAAAATATTCTTCTCGCTGCTCCGGCGAACCAATTTTCGCCCCTATTGTACCACAGAGATTATTTTTTGACGGCGAAAATTGTTTCCCCGCCGCGTGGCACAATCATGCTGTTCGATATAACCCGCGCCGAAGCCCGGCAGTGTGTTCTTTGCAGGAAACAGAGTTGTGCGCAAAGCCCAGTGTGTTCTTTGCAGGAAACAGAGTTGTGCGCAAAGCCCAGTGTGTTCTTTGCAGGCGGCGCATGGTGTGTACGCAATGCCCCACAGATGCTCTGCATCATCAAAAAATTTTATAATAGGCAGAAATACCACCTGCAAAAAAACAAAACGAGCTGAAATATTTTTTCTTTTATTTTCGCCCAATCTAAAGAAAAGTAAATTGCAGGAACCGCAAATCCGTTGTAATTATAGGAAAAAACAAAATGGCAATAAGGTGAATCGCAAAAAAATAGAAAATAGACTTTCGGATTTTCTATCATTCTATCATTCTAATTTCCATTTTTAGTTTCGAAAGGTATAAGTCAGCAATATAAAGAGCGGGCAATTATTAGTGTTAAGTTCTGGGTAGCGTACATCCAAATTGCTATCTGCGGAAAATGAAAATGTCAGCTTATTATTCTAAGGCGTTGCAATACCATTCATTTTTAGCGGGAGTGTAAACAAGTAACCGGCAACTCACAAAACGGAGGGATACTAAAAATGCAAACTCAGCGGCTTTTGGAAATAACATTCTATCTTTTAAACCGAAAAAGCGCAACGGCGGACGAACTTGCCAAACGCTTCGGCGTATCAAGACGCACAATTTACCGGGACATTGATATATTAAGTATCTCCGGCATACCTGTTTTTACATCCAAGGGTACGGGCGGCGGAATTAAAATTATGGATGAGTTTATATTTAATAAAGCCTTAATTTCCGAAGAAGAGCAAAAGGAAATTCTCTCTTCGGTTTACAGCCTTTCGGCGTTAGGACCGGATGACGGCGGCCGGACACTTTCAAAATTGGAGGAATTATTCAAAAAACGCGCACCGGATTGGATAGAGGTGGATTTAAGCCATTGGAGCGCGGACGGCAGCAACAGTTTTGCCAATATAAAAACGGCGATTTTTGAAAGCCGGATAATTGAGTTTGAATATTACAATACCGGCGGCGAAAAAAGCTGGCGGCGGGTAGAGCCCGTTAAGCTGATATTTAAAGGCCACTCGTGGTATTTAAGCGCGTTTTGCCTTGTAAAAAACGATTACAGGTTTTTTAAGCTTACGCGCACCCGAAACCTTCGCTTAACCGATGAGTTTTTTACAAGGCGCAATGATTTAAGCGGAATAACACAGATTCCTGCGGAAAACATACTGCCTGAAAACAAGTTTCCGGAAATAGTAGTCATACTAAAAATTGCCCCCGAAATGGCTTACCGGGTATACGACGAATTTGACGACAGGCAAATTCAAAAAAATGAAGACGGCTCCTTTACGGTGACATTTGACGGCTGGTGGGAGGATGAGCGCCTTTATAACCGCATTTTTTCATTCGGCGAATATGCCGCCGTTTTGCAGCCGGAGCATGTTGTGCAAGCTATGAAAGAAAAAATCAGAAAAATTTCGTCGCTTTATTTCTAATGTGCCACACTGATGTCACATTTGGCGCGGTAGAATAAGAAAAAATACAAGGCCTGTATATTTTAAGCCGGATAACTCTGCCGGCAACCAAGCTGTAAAAATTTAAAAATTAAGGAGAATACCAATTATGAAAAAATTTCTTATTTTAACCGTTTCGGCAATTTTACTTCTTTCGGCGATATCCGCGTTTGCCGCCCCGGCGCAAGGCAGCGATTCCGCGCCGCAAAGCAGCACACCGGAGGCGACAATTGTAAGGATACCGGATTTTTTGGCGGTATCGTCGGGTTATGTAAAGCACGACAATTTGTGGGGCTTTTTGGACGAGGTTAAGCCCGCGAAACTTGCGCTTGAGGAAATAATACTCGGCAGTTCGGATATTTTACTGCACGGCGCAAACGATAAATTCAACTGGCTGTGGGCTGTTGCGGACGGCGATGATACCAAAAAGCAACCTTCCTCCGATGATATTGTGGAATTTAAAGGCGGCTTGTACGCGGCGGCAACATCCATAGACGGCGATACGAAAAGCTTGACGAAGGTTGACGCAAAAATTAAGGCGTGGCTTGAAACAACGGGTTTTGAAGTGGATTTAAGCCGCGGGCACACGCGGATAACGCATATGCTCTACGCCGACGCCGCGGACGACGTTAAGGAAGGGCTTGGATACGAACAGCTTCAGGTTTATATCCCGGTAAAACTTAAACAAAAATAAGTATATTAAATGAGGAATTGTAAATGAAAAAGGATTTATCTTTCGTATGCGATTATTGGAAAAAACTCGTTATGCCGCCTTTGCCCGAAAATTTTGTTGTTGCCCCGCACTTTACGCACGGCCTTACGGACGATGAAATACGCAAGGGAATAGCCGCGTACCGCGAATTTTTATATTTGCTTTACGATAAATTGGCTGAAAACAAGGACAAAATAGATGCAGAAAGCGGAAGAACATACGACCCTTACGGAGAATTAAGCGGCGACGGAACCGCACGTATTAAAAAACGCTTCCCGGCTTTCTTCGATTTGCCAATGATTATACTTACGCTGGGTTATCACGGCAAAATTGAAACGCATCCCGATATAAGGCTGACGGTTCGCGGCGCGGATACCTTTATTGTTATTGACCCGGTAACCGAAAAATACCAATCGCTTATAAGAATGAAGAGCGAACGCAAGATAGAAATGTTCCGTTTGCTTACAGAAGCCGGGCTGGAATTTAAATGCGCGGATTTTAAAACCGGTGCGGATTTTAGCAAGGAAGTGGATTTTTCTAAAATCGAAACAGTGCATATTAAGTCCGCAAAAAACAAATATTTGCCCGTGGGGCTGAAACTGATTGCCGATGCTATAACCAATAACAAATACTATATTAAGCTGGAGAATCTGTTCGGCGGCATTATTCTTCGCGGGGATTTTAAGCCGCTTCAAAACGCGGTTGCGAAAAAATACAAATTAAATGTTAGGGATTACGCCAACGCGCAGCCGCCGGAGGTTAAAGAATGGATTTTGGATATCGATACCTTATTATCCGAAAACGGCTGTACGGACGCGGGCTCGTTTACGTATGTAAAGCGAAATACAGGTATTACATACGGGATGGTATGCCTTATTTATATGAACGTTTCGGTGTGCCGCATAGCTCCCGGCGTAAATAATTTGGCAAAGGAGAACAACATTCTTGATATACTGCCAAACGATATGGCGGAAAAAGTTATAAACGCCATGCAGAGCGCGGAATGTGAAATTGCCCCGTGCCTGCGCAAAACCGGAAACGCGCTTTATTACGCCTATTATAAAGGCGAGAAGTACACAGGTTGCCGCCACGCGGAATCAAGATGCCAATTTTCCGGCAAAAGCTGCCGTTTTAAAGGTTTTAACTTTGATTTGTACGAGCCGGATACCCGTAAATGGATGAGAAAATGGATTGAAATGGAGCTTGCCGTAAGCGAAAATTCGTAAGCGGGCGGGTGCAGCAGTATTGACACGGAGCCCTCGCAGAGCCGGAATAAAAAAATAAAAAATTTTTTTAAACCCTCTTGACTTTAACACCGTGTCGCACTTTATCATGGCGGTATACTGAAAGGCGAAAACATTTACCGTAAGCTTAGCGTCAATGGCCTGAACATTGCCAACCTCCGCTTGCTTCGTATGTTTATCGCCTTCTGTATAGGAAAAAGAAAAGAGGTGCTGTTATGGAGCTATTAACAATCAGCGAGGTATCAAAAAATTACGGTATTTCCACACGAATGCTGCGTTATTATGAGCAAACCGGGATGATTGAAAGCAGGCGCAGGGACGATTACGCGTACAGGGTTTATGACGAAACAACCATAACCCGTTTGCGGCAAATAATAATTTTGCGCAAGCTCAGAATTCCCGTAAAGCAAATAGCGAAAATTCTCACCAATGCCGGTGTGGCGGAAGCGGTGGAAATTTTCAGGAAGAACATGGCCGAACTAAATGAGGAAATCACCGCTTTGTCAACCGTCAGAGACCTTTTATCGCGCCTGATTGAAGATATTAACCAAAAAACAAATGTCGGACTGAAACTGCTTAGTGATGAGGCGATTTATTCCGAAATAGCCTCCCTCTCCTTTTCCACCAACAAATTAAAGGAGGACACATCTATGGATGACCTAAACAGAGCAAGCGAAGATTTAATGAAAATGCAGGACAAGGACGTGCGCATTATTTACCTGCCGCCGATGACGGTTGCCGCCGCATACGCCGAGGGGGAAGATACCGAAGGCAAAGCAAACGAGATGATTAAAAAGTTCGCAGACGAAAAGGGGCTATTGAAAATTAAGCCCGATGCGCGCAGCTTCGGCTTTGACTGTTCGCCGGAAGAAATGGAGTTGGGCGTACCGTCAAGGGTATACGAAGTATGGGTATCTATCCCGGATGACATGGAAGTACCCGCGCCGCTTGTTAAACGCAAGTTTGCGGGAGGTTTATACGCCGCGCATGTACTGCGTGCGTGGGATTTTGCGGATTGGCGGCGGTTGAAGGAATGGATTACGGCAAGCGAAAAATATGAAAACGACTGGGGTTCGCCGCGCTGGGAATCTAAAGAAACGCAGGCAGGGCAAGGGTTTGAAGAAACGCTGAACTTTTTTAACTTCATACAAAACGGCAAAATGGAAAATTTGCAGCTTGATTTGCTGTTTCCCATAAGAGAGAAATAACGCCATACGGCACACCTTTTGCCGCCTGCAAAGAATATGTATGGATAGGCTTCGGTGCAAACTATATCGCTTGTCGATATATTTGCGCCGGAGCCCTCTACAACCCTTACAGGGCAGCCACGCAAAGTGCGGGCAATAATTAAGCCGAACCCTATGTAACCTTTGCCGGACGCCACGCAATGCCGGATGCCGCTGCGTAGCCTAAAACCGTCCCATCCGCCCAAAGCGGTGCGAAAAGAGCAGAAACCGTCAAGAAATTTGCGCGGTAATTATGGTATACTTCGCCAAAACAGAAAGTTATGGTAATTATAAACCGAAAGGGTGTACGTCTTGCACGCTTGGGAAGCAGCCCAAAAAACTTTAGAATACATAGAAGAACATATATCGGACGATGTCAGCATTGAAGATTTGGCGGAAATTGCGGCGCTCTCGCCGTTTTATTATCAGCGGCTTTTTTCGCGTTTGGTAAAAAAGCCCGTGCGCGAATATATCAAACTGCGCCGGTTGGCAAGAGCTTGCGGCGCTCTTCGCGAAACGAACAGCCGTATTATAGATATCGCTTTGGAGTTCGGCTTTTGCTGCCACGAAACATTTGCGCGGTCATTTAAGGATACCTACGGCATTACGCCGATGCAGTACCGGAAACAGGTTATTGGCGTTACTCATTTCGAAAAGCCGGATTTACTGCTTAACTACGTGATGATTGATGAGGGCGTGCCGCTTATAAGCGACGGCTTGGTTTTGGAAATGAACCGCAAAACCCTTGAATCCCCGGCTTGGTACATGGGTAAAAAGGGATACCTGAGCGATACGCACGGCAAAATGTTAGGCGAAAGGCCCGGAGTTGACGAAAGCTACGATATCTGGACAGATTTTTTTAAATCCCTTGACGAAATTCCGCGCATTTCCGGAGGGCGCAGAATTGGCTCGGCCTATAAGGGAGACGCGCCAAGCGGATGCACAACCTTTTTCGCGGGAATAGAAACCAAAACGCGCGAGGAAAAACCCCGGTTCACAACTTGGGAGTTTCCCGCCGGAGAATATATTGTATGCGGCTTCGAGGCGGAGGATTATAACCAGCTTATATCATCCGCTATAAGCAAGGCGATGAAGTATACAAAATCATGGCTGAAAAAACACTCTCTAACCGTAAACGGGTTTATTTGCGAACTGTATTACGACGACGCTTACAATTCCGCCTATATGGAACTGTGGATTCCGTTTAAACAAGTAAAATAGCAAAGCGCTTAAGTATTACATATTAATGAGGAAGGTGCCGAAATGCAAAAATCAACAGGGGAAGCCGCGGCGTTTATGAAAAGTTTGCTGCCCCATGATATCCCCGAAGCTTACCCGATAAAACCGGTATTCGGCGAAATTGCGGGCTTTGATGCAATACGTGGCGGCGTGCTTGCTTTTAGAGAATTTTTGTATATTTTGTACGACAGGCTGACCGAGGACGGGGATTTGTACCCGAATCCCCAAAGGGACGAGAGGGAATTAAACGAATCCTTTTACTTAACTGGGAAATATCCGTTTATAGGCGGAATTATTAACGTGCTTAACGAAATTGGGTTAAACGGCGTATTATCCGAAAACGGCGGTTCAATTTTTGTCGCCGATTGGACAACCCTTGCAACAACAGCCAACCACGGGCATGTTGGAAAGGTAAAAATTCCTCTTTCCAAAATAATTGAGGCGCTGAAATTTCTCACGTACTGCGGCATGGATATAAGCGGAATTGATTTTGACGCGAAAAAACCGGGCGGGGCAAGCGAAAGGGCTGTAATTATTTCCTATCCCGATAACAACGCGGTGCTTATCGGTTTAAAAACCTTGGCGGTAGCGCAAAATAAATTGAAAACTTACGATAACGACGATTTTTTGCCGAGATGCTGTTTTGAGGCGTTAATTGACGGTGAACGGGATATTTTGTTTCAGATGAAAAACCACCTGTATCCTTTGCCGCCTGCTGTGCAAAATTTAGTAATACAACTGCATAAACAGTGCTTAAGCGACGGGTTTACATGCAAACTCAGGATTAACTCGGCGCGAGTTAAGTATATTTATTCGCGAAGCAGCAGGGTTGTATGGGCGTTTTCAATATCGCTGTATTTTGGTTATTGTATTCTTGTAAAGGCGATAAACACGCACAAATACGCCGAAACAATTGAAAAATTTCATCCGCTTTTGCGGCAGGTAATAAATAAAGGGTACGGCTGTTACAGAAAAACCGGCGGTACATACTGCAACGGCAACTGCCAGGGGATGCGCTTAACGCTGGATGATTCAATTTTAAACTGCGGCGATGATATAAAAATTTGGCTTAAAAAAGAGGTTAATTTGTAACGCAAACCGTTTTGAATTTTGAAATACAACGCATACCGAAGGTATTGTCTGAAAATTAGTTGTTCACATTTTTGGAAAATCAACAGTGTGTCTATGCCTGTTATTCAAAAATGATTGTACAGGTTATTTTCAGACAATTGCTAAATGTTGATTTTCGTATAACCACTTTAAATAAAAGGGAGATGCAAAAATGGAGAAAGCTATGGAAAAAGCAATTGAGATTATTCGGGAGAGAACGTTTTCCGGCTCAGATAGCCGCAAATACTGCGTTCTCGCGCAGGAAGATTTAGACGGCCGTATTACGGCGGCGGTTATTACGGCGGCAAAAGCGGACGGAATAAAACATATCAACCTCTGTTCGGGTATCAACAGTAATTGGGCGCAGCGTGCCCTGCGCGATAATCGCGCCGCTATTTGTTTTGAATCCGACGAATATTGCATTACGCTGAGGGGAAGCCTTGATATTTTAACTGACGAAAAAAGCAAACAAGAAAATTGGTATGACGGCTTGGAAAATCATTTTTCCGGCGCAGATGACCCGAATTACTGCGTTATGCGCTTTACTACCGAGGTGTATAAGTTATTCATTGACTGGGAGGAAACCGAGGGAAGCCTGTAAACTTTGAACAGCCGTCGTTTCCTACTTTGCAAAAAGCCGAGGATGACGCTGCAGAGTTATAAAACTTACCGTAAAAGCGGGAGGGGAAAATGAACGTAATTTACACAAAAAACCTTACGAAAACTTACCGGAGGTTTGAAAAGGAGGCGGGGCTTCGCGGAAGCGCAAAGAGTTTAAAAATATGAAACGGAGAAGAAAAATGGATATTCAAATAAGGCTTGAAACACCCGCCGACCCCCGCGCGGTGGAGGAACTAACAAGGGAAGCGTTTTGGGGAAGCATGAGCCATCCAACCTGTGACGGCGAACATCTTTTGGTGCATAAGCTGCGCAAATTGCCGTGTTTTATCCCCTCGCTCAGCTTCGTTGCCGAAACGGAGGGAGAACTTGCGGGGCATATTATTTACAGCACCGCGAAAATTGTAACGCCGGAAAATGATTCATTAGAGGTTTTAACCTTCGGGCCGCTTAGCGTTCTTCCAAAGTACAAGGGTAAGGGCGTGGGTTCGGCTCTTACCCGCTATTCCGTAGAGAAGGCAAAAAAGCTTTGCTTTCGCGCAATTGTAATTTTGGGGCATCCCGATTATTACCCGCGCTTCGGCTTTTTGCGCGGAAGTGATTTCGGCATTACCTCCGCGGACGGCGCAAGTTTTGACGCGCTTATGGTAATACCGCTATACGACGGCGCGTTAAACAGCATTTCCGGCAAATTTATTGAAGACCCGGCATTTCAGATGAGCGCGGAAGAAATTGAGGCTTTCGATAAAACCTTTCCGCCGAAAGACCCCGTTAACCTTACGCCGATAGACGTTTTAACGCAAAAACTTTCCCCAAGCGCCGCGCGGGAAATAGAACGGCAAAATATTGAGGTGCTGGCAAAACTGCAAGAGGTTAGCGGCGCGGAAATAAAACGGTTAAGCGGCATAAAGCCGGATGATTTGGAGGTGATAAATCAGGTTTTGAAGGAATACGGCTATGCGGGGAAAATATTTTGAGGCGGTACAAAATTGGACGTGCTTTAGCTTCGTGCATTCGCAGACGCAAATAAAAGTAAGCGAAAATATTTTAAGGAGAATGCAATGTCGTACATAAACAGCATAAATAAAAAAACCGTTCCCGATTACAGGAAAACGGCTTGCGGCGAAGTTTTTAATTGCAAGGTATGCGGAAGTTTGGTACAGCCTGCGGGAGCGGGAAGCGAACACCGCAACCACTGTCCCAAGTGCCTCGCAAGCCTTCATGTGGATAACAAACCGGGCGACCGCGCTTCGCTTTGCAAGGGAATAATGGAGCCTATCGGCGTATGGGTGCGTAAAAACGGAGAATGGGCGGTTATTCACCGTTGCCGTTCGTGCGGTAATCTTAGTTCAAACCGCACCGCGGCGGACGATAATTTGGCTCTGCTGCTTTCGATAGCCGTAAAACCGCTGGCAATGCCGCCCGTACCTTTAGGGCAGTTTTATAAATTAATAGGCGAACCGCAGACAGTTTTGAACGCCGAATAGGCAGGGTAGAATAAGGCAAATGTAAGGAGGGTAAAAATGAAAACGGGGGATTTAATTTCGTTCGGCGGATATGATTGGCGCGTGCTTGCGCAAAATGGTAACGCGGCGCTTATTATTACGGAAAAAATAATTGAGCAGAAACCGTATCACAATAAATA
>JAISVZ010000016.1 GCA_031271295.1 Clostridiales bacterium
TTGTGCAGAGCGGTCAGCTTGTCGATTGTGACCGTAGCGTCTTCTGCTGACTCGTATATCGCTTCAAGAAAAAACTTCACCCATTGCTCATAGTTGCCCGTGCGTCTCACTTCAGTCATTCGGTCATAGTATTCAACACGGTTCTTTTTGAGAAAATACGAGATATACAAGGTCGGCGTTTTTAGAACGGCTTTTTCCATTAGGAACAGGGTGCTAAGAAGCCGCCCGATGCGTCCGTTTCCATCAAGGAACGGGTGAATACTCTCAAACTGATAGTGGATAAGCGCAGCTTGAATGAGAACGTCTAACTCATCGTCAGCGTTCATATATTTCTCAAGGTTTGACATAGCCTCGGTCATATCTTCCGGTGTCGGCGGTATATAACGGGCGCTTTTGAGCGTACTGCCTTGTCCGCCAATCCAATTCTGTGAATGGCGGAATTCTCCGGGGTTGTTTTCTTGCCCGCGAACACCCTCCATTAATACGGCGTGGGTTTCTTTGATTAGCCTGCCCGAAAGCGGCAGTTCAGACAATCGCTTTATGGCGAACTCTGTAGCTTTAATATAATTGATAACGTCGGCGACGTTGCGGTTAGCGCTCTCATCAATCAGCGGGTCAAGCACGTCCTCAAGTGTTGCCTGCGTACCTTCTATTTGAGAGGACATCAAGGCTTCCTTGCGGACGTACATGGAGATAAAAAGATTGACGTTCGGTATGCGCGAAGCGATGCCGTCCAGCAATGTCAGTTGCTTGTTTGCTTTGACGAGAATTTCGACCATTGCCTTGTCCGGTTTAATTGGCGGGTTCGGCGGCAGCGGCGATGGGGCGAATGATTTGTACGCCGCTTCACCTGATAAATTGGTCTTAAATACGCCTGCTCTATCGTTCATAGGATTGTGCCTCCTTTGGCTTTTGAAGTTACCGGTCTTATTATACCGCGTTTATTTCAAAATATCCATTGAAAATGAAATTAAAATTCGACGCACAGCATTTTATTTCAAAAACGAGCCTACAGGTGAAGAACAGTTGATTTGGCAATAGTGTTTATTTCACTTATGGAGGAATCAAATGATAGAACTAAACGGAAAGTACAACACCGCAAAAGTTTTCACCAACACGGCGGAGCCCTCCGCCATACAGCAAATTGAGCATCTGCTTGACCAGGAGTTTGTGTTGGGCAGTAAAATCCGCGTAATGCCGGATACCCATGCCGGTATGGGCTGCACAATTGGCACTACAATGACCGTTAAGGATAAAATTGTGCCAAACCTTGTGGGCGTAGATATTGGCTGCGGAATGGAAACGGCGCTGCTTGCCAGCACGCGTATAGATTTGCAGCAGTTTGACAAGGCCGTTCACAGCTACATTCCGGCGGGCTTTGATATCCGAAAAGACCCGCATCACTACAGTGATGAAATTGACCTTTCAAATTTACGCTGCGAAAAGCATGTGGATGTTGAACGCGCCAAGCTTTCAATAGGAACGCTCGGCGGAGGAAATCATTTTATAGAAATTGATAAAGACGACGACGGCAAGCTTTACCTTGTAATACATACGGGAAGCCGTAACCTTGGTAAACAGGTATGCGATTATTATCAGAACTGCGCCGCGGATGAAATTTCGCGCAGAGCTAAGGAAAAAGGAGAATCGGGGCGCATTGACCGGGTGCTTGCCTACGCCGAAGGGGAGCTTTTCGAAAATTACCTTCACGACATGGCAATAGTGCAAAGCTATGCCGATTTAAACCGTAAAGCCATAGTTAAAGAGCTTACAAAACGTGTAAAGCTCAAAATAACGCGGCAGTTTACAACGGTTCATAACTATATCGACATGGAGTTAATGATACTGCGAAAAGGCGCAATTTCCGCGAAAAGCGCAGAACAGGTGTTAATTCCCATGAATATGCGCGACGGAAGCCTGATTTGCATAGGCAAGGGCAATGAGGACTGGAACTATTCCGCTCCGCACGGCGCGGGGCGGTTAATGAGCCGTGCGGAGGCAAAATCAACCATTACGCTGAAACAATACGAAACCGCTATGAAAGGCATTTTCTCGTCCACGGTTAATATAAGTACAATTGACGAAGCCCCGTTTGCGTACAAACCTATGGATGAAATAATAGCCAATATCGGCGATACTGTTGAAATTGTTAAGGTAATAAAACCAATTTACAACTTTAAAGCCGCCGAGTAAAAATTTACTGATTAAATTCGGAAGAAGTTTGCTCTTAACCCGAATAAAAATATAGTATCGAAGGGAGAGATTTTTTATAGTATTACCATTAAGCGTTAACCAAACGCAATTGCTTGATGTGCTTTTAAATGTGGCGGTGATACGTCCGGTATTTATATGGGGAGCGCCCGGTATCGGCAAATCCAGCATTGTTGAAAAGTTTGCCGAATCTGTCGGCTTGCCGTGCGTATCGCTTCTTGGAAGCCAGCTTGCGCCGGAGGATATTATAGGAGTACCGCAAATTATAGACGGGAAAAGTGTGTTCTGCCCTCCCCGCTTAATTGCGCGTGATGAACCTTACTGTTTGTTTTTGGACGAACTTAACGCTTGTTCGCAGGAGGTTCAAAAAGCGTTCTACAGCCTTATTCATGACAGGCGTATTGGTGAATATTTTCTGCCAAGCGGTTCTATTGTTGTTGGCGCGGGAAACCGGGCGCAGGATAACGCTATAGTAAAACCGATGTCCTCCGCTTTAATCAACCGTATGTTTCATGTGGAACTTGTTGCCTCGCATAGGGACTGGTTAGCTTGGGCGGGAGAAAACGGTATTCATGCCTACATACTTGAATACATAGGTTTGCGGCCGGATCAGCTTTGGACACAGCCGCCTAAAACCGAGGAACCCTTTTCCACTCCGCGTTCATGGCATATTTTGTCCGACACTTTACACAGCTACGGCGATAGTATTTCGGATAAACAATTGGAAATTGCCGCCGCGGGCTGTTTATCCGCGCGGCACGCAACCCAGTTTCGGGCGTTTGTTAAGCAGATACACAACCGTTACGCTGTTTCTGCAATTATAAACGGAGATCAAAAATGGCCGGATAAACCGGAGGATAGGGATTTGCTTTATTTTTTGGCGCAAAGCTTTAGAGCGCAGTTAATTAAGGAACTTCCGCCAAAAAAGAGCAAGCTTTCGGGATCTGTTGAAAATCTTTCGTTCAGGGCAAAAGCTTTAATGAAGGATTTGGCGAATATAAGCTTGGAAATTGCCCAAATGACAGTTTCATCCGAAGGGGACGAAGTTCTGCCCGATTGGTTTATAATTGAAGTTATCAGGGATTTACCGAGATTGGCGGTGAAAAAATAATGTCCAAAGCCAAAAAAGCCGCAGATTCAAAAAAACGTAATACCGCAAAGGAAAATTTCGAAAAAGGCTGCAACATTGTTAAAAGGCACCCAATGTTTAGGTATATTTCAGCACATATAAATATAATTCGCAGTGAAAGCGAACCGAGTTCGGAAAACCGCTTTGCGTTAGTTTATGATGACGGCGTTATTCTCTGCTATATAAAACAGCGTGCGCAGCCCGAACAATGGGCAAGAGTAATTGCACACTGTATGCTTCATTTGGCTATGGATCACTTTAAAAAAAAGGAATTCAGAACCGAATGGAATATTGCCTGCGATTTAGTAGTTGAAAAATTTCTGAGCGACTTTCATTTTGGAAAACAAATCTGCAACTATATGCTGCCGCAAGGAACAAGCGACGAAGACAGCCTGTACCATAGAATTTGCGAATCTTCGGACAAGATGGAGTTTGCAGGCTTTGGTACGGCCGGCAATTTAGCCGATATGGTTTTTGAACGCAAAAACGACACTTCTATTACAAATCACAAATACACCTCAACTTTTAGCAAACCTCCGAATTGGCAGACGGAATTTGCGAAGGGGCTGTCCGTTGCCGTGCGTAGCGCGGTTAGAGTAGCCTCCGGAGATTTGGAAAGCCTTTTGTCCGATTCCGATTTGTCCGAAAAAAGCATCGCAAATCTTGCAAGGGAATGGTTTATATCTCACTATCCCTTGCTTGGAGCCATTGCGGCAAATTTTCGAATAATTGAAGACCATACGGTTTGCGAGAATATGGATATTTCCATAGCAGCCGTTTCGCCCGCGATGTCCGAGATATACATAAATCCTTATTCGCGTCTTAATTTTGCGGAAATGAAATTTGTAATGGCGCACGAATTTCTTCACGCCGCTCTGCGGCATGATGCGCGGCAGGAATGGCGGGACGGTTTTCTTTGGAACCTTGCCTGCGATTTAGTAATAAACCAGTGGCTGACGGAAATGGGAATTGGAGAAAGGCCGGACGGCGTTTTATACGACGAGGATTTTAAAGGATTAAGCGCCGAAGCGGTTTACGATATTATTGCCGAAGATATGCGCAAGTATCTTAATTTGGCGACACTACGCGGTATGGGCATAGGCGATATACTCAGCGAGGAACGTAATTACATTGTTGATCCCGATTTGGATGATTTCTACCGGCGGGCGCTTGCTCAGGGTTTGGAATACCACAGCGAAAAAGGCCGGGGGTTTATCCCCGCAGGGCTTGTTGAGGAAATACGCGCACTGTCACACCCGGTTATACCGTGGGACGCGGAGCTTGCGCGGTGGTTTGACGGATATTTTACTCCTTTGGAAAAAATCCGCTCTTACGCAAGGCCAAGCAGGAGACAGTCGTCAACACCGGATATTCCCCGCCCCTATTGGGTTTTTACGGCGGATTCTCTGGATGCGCGTACATTCGGCGTGGTTCTGGATACGTCCGGCTCTATGGACCGCAGGCCTTTGGCAATGGCTTTGGGCGCAATAACAAGTTACTGTATCGCAAAGGATGTTCCTGCCGCCCGCGTTGTGTTTTGCGACGCGAAAGCTTATGACGAGGGTTATATGAAACCGGAGGACATTGCCGGAACGGTAAAGGTGAAGGGACGCGGCGGCACAATACTTCAGCCGGGAATAGATTTACTGGAAAATGCGCCGGATTTTCCAAAGGACGCTCCGATACTGATTATTACGGACGGTAAGTGCGATAAGGTTATGCTGCGCGGCAGGGAGCACGCGTTTTTAATGCCCCAAGGAGCAAAATTGCCGTTTGTTCCCAAGGGAAAAGTATTTCAAATGAAATTATAGGCGTTGAACTTGAAGGGTCGCGAAAATAATTATGATTAAAGATGCGGGCTTTAGTAAATCAATCACAGGTTTATCCCAAACGGCGGATAATACAGCCGTTTGGGAATGCTTTAAAAACGAAAGCAAAGAAAACCGGTATTACCCTCGCCGCCGCGTTAATTATAATGTATCGAAGGATATTTTCGAGATTGATATGGATGCTTGTTTGCACAAAAATGATTCTTTTATGGGAAAGCTTTATAAAGAATTCAGGCTGGACAATAGAAACACCATATTAATTGCCGGAGAAAACACCAATAAAAACAGCTCAAATTATTTATCGGAAGGTCATTATAGATGCCATTTGTGTTATAGCTGATTTTACCTAAATTTTTAATTCCCATTTGCAGATAAATATTTCTTTGAAAATCAAAACAAAATACTGTATAATTAATTCACGAATGAAACGCCAAAGTGTTAAAAATTACAGGAGTTGATTTTATGGAAAAGGAAAAATTCATTTCCAAGCAAAAGTTAAGTAAGAAAGCCCGCCGGGAAATTGATTTACAGGGCAGGCGCACCTGGGGAAACGTAAATCCCTCCACTAAAAAAATTGAAAGCAAAAAAGCGTACAATCGCAAAAAGGCCCGCAAGGAATACAAATATTTCTCCGGCGGGTCTTTTTTGTTACCCATTTTTATTAACTCCCACCATTAATTTTCACGTTAACTTTCGCCTATAATAAATGTAAAAATTTTATTGACAACAATATTCCCGTGTGCTACTATACTCCCTGTTAGAAGGCTTAGGTCTTTTTTTTGTGTATTTATTTTTTAAAGCGAGGTGAAAGCTTTGAGAACGAAAATTATTTTGGCATGTACCGATTGCAAGCAAAGAAATTACAACGCCACTAAGGACAAAAAGGTTCATCCTGACAGAATGGAAGTTAAGAAATACTGCCGTTTTTGCAATTCGCACAC
>JAISVZ010000125.1 GCA_031271295.1 Clostridiales bacterium
TGCTACGCTACTAAAAAAATTTTTGAATATTTAAAATTTAGGGCTGTTACGCTATACAGACGAACAGGCGTAATCCTCTATTTTAGGAGGTTTACGCCTGTTTTGCTTCCGAACTTGAGTTGCTTTGCATGTGCAAGTATACAGAACAACAAATTAATTGTCAAGATTTTTTTTCTGGATTTGAAAGCCAAAATACTCCTTTGTGTTATTGTATGAAATATCGGCGGCAATTTTTCCTAAGGTTTCAATATCCGCCGGAAATTCGCCGCTCTCCGCCGCTTTGCCTAAAAAGTCGCATAAAATGCGCCTGAAATAATCATGACGCGGGTAGGAAAGCAAGCTTCGAGAATCGGTAAGCATTCCAACAAAACCCGCCAAATACCCAACGCTCGCTAAATTTTCAATATGTTCGTACATTCCTTTTTTATGGTCGTTAAACCACCACGCGCTGCCGTGCTGAATTTTTCCCTTTATTCCGCCTTGAAAGCAGCCCGCAACCGTATCTAAGTACGCGTTATCGGTTGGGTTTAGGCTGTATAAAATTGTTTTCGGCAAAAAACCTTTAGTATCAAGCGCGTCCATGAAATTCACTAAATCGTTTGACACTGGGTAATAGCCGATGCAATCAAAACCGGTATCCGCGCCGATTTTATTATACATTGCGGTGTTGTTATTTCTCTTTACACCGAAATGAAGCTGCATTACCCAGCCAAACTTCGCGTATTTTTCGCCTAAATACAGCAAAATCGCGGTTTTGTATTTTCTTATTTCATCAGAAGAAAGTTCCGCGTTTTGTTTCCTCTTTTCAAATATTTTTTCAATTTCGCTCTTTTGCGCCGGTGAGTAAGGAACATCTGTAATTCCGTGGTCGCTTGTTTTGCAGCCTTTTGAATTAAAGAAAAACATTCTGTTTAACAGGCAGGCGCAAAGCTCTTCAAAACCGGTTATTTTAACCGAGCAAACAGCAGAGAGTTTTTCTATGTAATCCAAAAAATCGGCGTTTTCTATGTTAATCGCCCTATCCGGACGCCACGCGGGGTAAACCGAAACGCCAAAGGATTTATCATTTTCTATTTTTTCGTGATATTCCAAGGAATCCGCCGGGTCGTCCGTGGTGCAAATTGCTTCAACGTTCGAGTTTGCAATAATCTGCTTCGCGCTCATAGTTCCGGTTTTCAGCTTGCTCGCAGTTATTTCCCATACCTCCGGCGCGGTTTTTTCTGATAACACGCCGCTGTAATTAAAATACTTTTTCAGTTCAAGGTGGCTCCAATGATAAAGCGGGTTTCCAACCGCATATGAAAGAACCTGCGCGTATTTTAAGAATTTTTCATAATCCGGCGCGTTTCCGGTAATATATTCTTCCGAAACACCTGCCGCACGCATAAGCCGCCACTTGTAATGGTCTGCGCCAAGCCAGATTTGCGTAATGTTTTCAAATGTAACATCGTCCGCAATTTCTTTCGGATTTATATGGCAATGATAATCAATTATTTTTTGTTTTTCCGCGTAATTATGGTATAAAACCTGCGCGGTATTTGTAGTGAGCATAAAACTTTCATCCATAAACTTTTTCATTATAACCTCCATGCCAAGCAGTTTGGCAGAAAAAATTGAACATCACTCCAATACTATAACCCAAACTCCGTAAACGAGCAAGACAGTTGGATACCAATAGGTGCATTTAAAAATTATTGGTAGCATCACCTGCACAATTTTTTCACCTTATTATTCAAAGTTGTCGCAATACCTCAGATCAAAAATACCAATAATTTTAGCTGTACCAGATACTCATTTAAGCGCAAATTAATGTAATACATCTTCCAAAATATAAAATGCAATCTTCATCTTGCTTTATCTTCCGAAAATATGTTAAAGTTAATAAACTTTAGCACGCCAATAAAACACCCAACATCGGTGCGTTTGCATATTTACCGGAAAGGAAACCTCAGTATGAATAACATAAATCAACGCCTTTACTCTTTAACAAAAAAAGACTACCTTATTCACGACGCAATTTTTTCCGATTGCACACGTAATTTTGTTTCAAACCCTCAGCCAAAGGGCGGGGAGCTTATTGAAATTAAAATTCGCGCCGCAAAGGATAATACCCAAAGCGTTAACCTTCATATCGGCGAAAAAGTTCACCATATGCAAAAATTTAAAACTGATACGATGTTTGATTACTTTAAAGCGCAAATTAAAATCGACGCCGAAATTTCTTATTATTTTTGCATAACCCACGAAAGCGGCACTTCTTGTTTTTACAATAATCAAGGGGCAGTGCGCAGCGTTAACCCCGCGTTCAATTTCCGCGTTATTCCGGATTTTGCCGTTCCAGATTGGGCTTTTGGCGCTGTAATTTATCAAATATATGTGGATAGGTTTTATAATGGTGATTCCAAAAACAATGTGGTAAACAACGAATACGCGTATTTAAGCCGCGCGGCAAAGCACATTGAAAAGTGGGACGAGCCGCTTGAAAACGCGGATTTTTGCAATTTTTACGGGGGGGATTTAAAAGGCGTTTGCGATAAACTTGACTATATAAAATCCATCGGTGTGGATTGCATATATTTTTCGCCAATTTTTGTATCCCCATCCAACCACAAGTACGATATTCAGGATTACGATTATGTTGACCCTCATTACGGCAAAATTGTTAACGACGGCGGCGAGGCGCTTGTTTTTGAAAAATTCCACAACAGATACGCCACAAAATATGTTCAGCGAACAACGGATAAGGAAAACCTTGAGGCAAGTAACGACGTATTTATTAACCTTGTAAACGAAGCGCATAAAAGAGGTATAAAGGTTATATTGGACGGGGTTTTTAATCACTGCGGCTGTTTTAACAAATGGCTCGACAAGCAAAATTTTTACGGCAGCAAAGGATACCCAAACGGCGCGTACAGGGATGTAAACAGTAAATATCACGATTATTTTAAATGGTACGACGATAACTGGCCAAATAACGATTGTTACGTTTCGTGGTGGGGTAACGACAACCACCCGAAGCTTAATTACGAGGGTTCGCGGGAGCTTTTCTCATACATTTTAAGCGTTGCGCGTAAGTGGGTTTCGCCTCCGTTTAACGCGGACGGCTGGCGGCTTGACGTTGCAGCGGATTTAGGGTTTTCTCCGGAATTTAACCATAAATTTTGGCAGCAGTTCCGCAAGGAAGTAAAAGACGCCAACCCAAACGCGATAATTTTGGCGGAACATTACGGCGAAGCTACGGATTGGCTTAAAGGCGACCAATGGGATACGGTAATGAACTATGACGCTTTTATGGACCCGGTTACATGGTTTTTAACCGGAATGGAAAAGCATTCGGAAAGTTACCGTGAGGATTTGCTGTGTAACGCAATGGCGTTTGAGGGCGCAATGAGATACCATATGTCGCGCTTTACGTATCAGTCGCTGTATATTTCAATGAACGAACTTTCAAACCACGACCATTCAAGGTTTTTAACGCGAACCAATATGAAAGTAGGGCGCTTGCATACAAAGGGCGCGTATGAGGCGGATACCGGAATTAACAAAAATATAATGTTTGAAGCTGTTATGCTGCAAATGACATGGCCGGGCGCGCCAACCGTTTATTACGGCGACGAAGCAGGGCTTACCGGCTGGACAGACCCGGACAACAGAAGAACTTACCCGTGGGGAAAAGAAGATAAAATGATGCTTGAGTTCCACCGCGAAATGATAAGGGTCCACAAAAAATACAGCGCCATTAAAACCGGTTCTGTAAGAATAGTCTACTCCAATTACGGTATTTTGGCGTATGCCAGATGGGATGAAAAAGATACGCTTTTTGTTGTATTAAACAATAACAAAACACCAAAAAATATAAACATCCCCATATGGAAGCTTGGCTTTACAAACGAAGGTTTTAAAACGGTTATCGCCGCAGGGCGCGAAACTTTTTCTACCGTCGGCGGGGAAATTTACGCGCAAAAAGGTTTCCTTAAAGTACCTATGGATTCGTATTCGGGAATAGTTCTTGCCGCAAAATAAAACGTTTAGAAGGTGAACAACATAGATAATATTCTTAAAAAAATAAGAGAACAGATGAAGAAGCATTCGGCAGACGCTTACCTTATAACGGGTTTGGACGCGCACCAAAGCGAGTATTCCTACGGCTACTGGCACACAAGGCCGTTTGTTTCGGGTTTTACCGGTTCCGCCGGAAGTATTGTTATAACGCGGGATAATGCGCTGCTTTGGACGGACGGACGTTATTTTTTGCAAGCGGAAAAGGAACTGCGCGAAGGTTTTACCCTGCTTAAATTGGGGCAAAACGGCACACCGGAGGTTTACGAATGGTTTGAAAATTTGCCGGAAGCAAGCGTTATAGCGTACGACGGACGCACTGTTTCGGCGGAACTGGCAAAGAAAATTCGTAAACACAGCCAAAATAATTTTAAATTCCGCAGCGATTTGGATTTAATAAGTGAAATTTGGACAAACAGGCCGGAAATTCAAAAGCACGAAATATATGAACATGAACCGGAGTTTTCGGGCAAAAGCCATGCCGGAAAGTTGGATGAGGTGCGACAAAAAATGCGGAAGATAAAGGCGGACGCGTATATTATATCCTCGCTGGACGATATCGCGTGGCTTTACAATTTTCGCGGAAGCGATTTGGAGTTTACGCCGGTTGCGTACGCGTACGCTTTTATAACCTTGGACGCGGAATTTTTGTTTGTAGGCAAGGACTTTTTGCTTGATGATTTAAAGGAAAACCTTTTAAGCTGCGACGTAAATATAAAAGATTACGACGATTTTTATTCTTTTATTTCGGATATGAAACCGGACAAAAATATTAAAAACAGTATGCTAAAACACCCAAGTGTGCTGATAAACCCGCAGCGGGTTAACGTTTTGATAAGAAAGCACTTAGAGGAGCGAATGTGGGAAATTGTTGAATCGGCGGATATTACAACGAACCTTAAAGCAATAAAAAACGAAACGGAGTTGCAAAACCTTGAAGTTTGCCAAATATGCGACGGCGCTGCCGTTACGAAATTTATTATTTGGCTGAAGGAAAACATACAAAACCTGAGCTTGCGTGAAAGCGAAATACACGATAATTTATTTGAGTTTAGGAAAATACTCCCGCACTACATGGGGGCAAGCTTTTCAACAATAGCAGCGTATATGGAAAACGCCGCGCTGATGCATTACAACCCGCAAAAAGGCGCGGACGCAAAAATAGAAAACAAGGGTTTTCTTTTAATAGACAGCGGTGCGCAGTACAAAAACGGCACAACGGATATTACAAGAACAATAGTATTGGGCGAAGTATCCGATGAAATGAAGCGGGATTTCACGCTTGTTCTAAAGTCGCACATTGCTTTGGCAAAAGCAAAATGGCTGTACGGCGCAACCGGAGCCGAACTTGATATTTTTGCGCGAAAACCGATGTGGGAAAACGCGATGGATTATAAAAGCGGAACCGGGCACGGGCTTGGGTATTTTCTGAACGTACACGAAGGGCCGCAAAGGTTTTCGCAAAGTGCCTCGGGCGTTAAAATTGAGGCGGGAATGGTTACAACTAACGAACCCGGTATTTACAGGGAAGGTAAGTGGGGCATAAGAACGGAAAATACGGTTGTGGCACAAAACGATTCGGAAAACGAGTTCGGGCGGTTTATGAAATTTAAAACGGTTTCATATGTGCCGATTGATTTGGACGCGGTGGAGGCGGATATGCTAACAGAAGAAGAAATTGAATGGGTTAATAGTTATCATAAAACGGTGTATGAAAAAATAAGCGATGGGTTGAACGCCTCGGAACGCGAAGTTTTGAAAAGATATACGAGGGAGATATAGGGAGTACGAAGAAATAAAGGCAAAAATAGACGCAGGAACCGAGCTTACTAAGAAGGAATTCTCAGGCAAAGCCTGCTAAATCATAAAAGTATAATCAAAAAGAACCGCATTGCGGCGCTGTCGCCGGGTACGGTTCTTTTTTAGTTGCAGAAAACAAATAAGGAGCTGAATTAAATTTAGTTCTGCTAATAATATAACCGAACCGAAAATACTTAACCTCCACAAGTTTAACAATACGCAAAACAAGCAAAAATATAAGTACATATTTTTACGAACAACATTCAAAGCGATAATATACACCACGGAGGCATTTATGAAAATATCCGCAAAAATAATTTTGGTGCTGATCATAATAGCGATAGTTACGCTTACTGTTTTTTTGAATAAATTCGGCAAAAAAGCGGAAACTTATAACGGAACATTTATTTTTTACGATTTATACGAAAGACGGAGTAATTATGGAAATTTACATTAAGCCGGCAAAAAAGGTTCCGCTTTCCTCGCAGAGCGAAATTTGTGTGAAAGATATTTGCGAAGTATACGCGGACGAAAATACGGGCAAAAAGATAAACGAAGTTGTACTTTTCAAAATTGACAACGAAAAGGATACGAAATTTTTAATATCCGTAATAGAAATTATAAAAGCGATTACCGATATTTACCCCGGCTGCCGTATTCATAACGTAGGCGAAGCGGATACCTTGGTGGATTATAAGCCGTATAAAAAGAAGCGCAAAAGCTTGTTTTTATATGCAAAAATTTTTTTTGTTACGGCAATTTTGGTTGCCGGTTCCGCAACGGCCATAATGACGTTTCATTCGGATGCGCAAATGCCCGCAATATTTAAGAAATACCACAAAATTTTTATCGGGTATGAAACGGAAAAACCGCTGATTATAGATATTCCGTATTCCGTGGGGCTGGCGGCGGGAATAATAATATTTTTCAACCACTTTGCCGGAAAAAAGTTGACCGACGACCCAACGCCTATTCAAGTTGAAATGTCGCTGTATGAAAAGGACGTTACGGACACTTTAATTGAAAACATGAGTTCCCAAAAAATGCCTGAAAACGGTACTGAAAACATTAGTTCCCAAAAACCATCCGAAAACGGTACTGAAAACAAGCTCTCTCAAAAAACGCTCTCTCAAAAACCATCCGAAGGCGGTGATTAACTTGGGCGCATTCGGTGTATTTCTTTGCATTTTGTTTGGGTTTTCGGCGGGGCTTGTAATTTCCGGCGCGGTATTCGCCTTTATTGCCATAATTGGCATTGTGCCCCGTCTTGCGCAGAAAACCCGCACGGAAAATCACGTAAAACTCTACGAGGAAGCAATAATTTTCGGAGGGATAACGGGCGCTTTAACGCTTCCTTTTGATTTTGAAATACCGGCGGGTAAAATTTTCGCGGCTTTTTTTGCGTTTTGTGTGGGAATTTTCTACGGAACGCTGGCGGTTTCACTGGCGGAGGTTTTAGATGTAATACCCATACTTACAAGGCGGGTTAGAATTCAGGACGGGCTTTCAATTTTTATAATCGCAATCGCCGCCGGCAAGTTGTTTGGCTCGGTTCTGTATTATGTGATACCGGGTTTTTTTAAGAATTCGTTTTAGTAATTACGCAAAACATTAACGAATTAAAAACGCAAGAGAGGAAAATACTTATGAACCAATCCGAATTGGCAAAAGAACGGTATTTGGAGCTTGTAAAAAAAGCTACGCCAAATTCAAAAATACTTAAAAACTGCGTAAAAGCGTTTATTATTGGCGGGCTTATTTGCTGCCTTGGGCAGTTTATTCACGCGGTTTTAGAACGCTTCGGGCTTAGTAAAACAGAGGTATCTTCCTATACCTCAATTATTCTTGTGTTTTTGGGTGCCTTTTTTACCGGCATAGGCTGGTACGACAAACTTGGCAATTTTGCCGGAGCGGGTTCCATTGTGCCAATAACCGGCTTTGCAAATTCCGTTACCGCGCCCGCCGTCGAATTTAAAAAGGAAGGTTTTATTTTGGGCGTTGGCGCAAAAATGTTTATAGTTGCGGGCCCGGTTATTGTTTACGGTACGCTTGCGTCTGTTTTGGTCGGCTTATTTTACTTTTTTACGAGGTGATTTCATGAATAAACATTTAGGCGGGCAAAGCATAAAATTTGCGGAGCCTGTTTCAATTGTATCCGCCGCGTCCGTGGTTGGCTCGAAGGAGGGGGAAGGCCCGCTGTCGCGGTATTTCGACGTTATTTTAAGCGACATTTTAGCGGGCAAAAAAAGCTGGGAAAAGGCCGAAAGCGAAATTTTAAGGCAAAGCTTGGAGCTTGCGGTTAAAAAAGCGGATACGGAGCTTGATAAAATAGATTATATAATAACCGGAGACCTTTTAAACCAAAACACAGGTTCTACCTACGGGGCGATGGATTTGCAAAGGCCAATGTTCGCGGTATTCGGCGCGTGTTCCACAATAGGGGAGGCGCTATCGTTAGGGGCGGTTTTTGTGGACGGCGGTTTTGCGCATACCGTTTTGGCGGGAGCTTCCAGCCATTTTTGCGCGGCGGAAAAGCAGTTTCGGTTTCCGTTGGAGCTTGGAACCCAGCGTCCGCCATCCTCTACTTGGACGGTTACCGGCGCGGGTTCGTTTGTTCTTTCAAAGGACGGCGAAGCGCCTTTTATAACAGGCGTTACAACCGGAAAAATTGTTGATATGGGCGTTAAAGACCAAAACAATATGGGCGCGGCAATGGCGCCTGCGGCGGCGGATGTTATAGCCGCGCATTTCAGGGATTTTAAACGCACGCCGGGCTATTACGACTGTATAATTACCGGGGATTTGGGTACGGTTGGCAAAGAGCTTTTAATAAAGCTGCTGGATGCGGAAGGTTTTGATATATCAAAAAACCATACGGATTGCGGCATAGAAATTTTTAACCCGGAAATTCAAGATACCCACGCGGGCGGAAGCGGCTGCGCGTGTTCGGCGGTAACCTTTGCCGGATATTTTTACTCAAAACTCAAAAAGAGAGAAATAAACAGAGTTTTATTTGTGCCAACCGGCGCTCTTTTAAGCCCTGTATCGTTTATGCAGGGCGAGAATATCCCTTCGATTGCGCACGCGGTCGTTGCGGAAAATAAAAGGTGAACATAATGAAAGAATTGGTATTGGAATATTTAAAAGTTTTTGTAGTGGGCGGGCTTATATGCGTTATCGGGCAGATTTTGCTGGATAAAACTAAACTTACCTCGGCAAGAATTTTAGTTTTGTTTGTTGTTGCCGGGTGCTTTTTGGGCGCGATTGGCATTTATGAAAAGTTGGCGGATTTTGCGGGAGCGGGCGCAACGGTTCCGCTTCCGGGCTTCGGCTATAACTTATATAAAGGTGTGTGCGCAGAAATAGACCAAAACGGGTTTTTGGGGGTGTTTACAGGCGGGATAAAAGCGGCGGCGGCAGGCGTCGCGGCGGCTATAATTTTCGGTTTTTTGGCGTCGCTTTTGTTTAACGCAAAAGAAAAATAGAATTGAATGATGACAAAAAAATGTCATCATTCAATTTCAAATTTCAGAAAACTTTCGTGATGCCCAAATGTTTTATAGGATTTTCTTGTATAAAAATTTACTATAAAATTTAAAAACGCGGTAAATTCAGTAAAAAATTTTTTTATATGATAATTATTCTCTATTGACATTTGTTTAACCCAATCCTCTAAACTTATTTTAAATTTATAAATCTCAGCCAAAGGTAACAATCTGATACCTCCTGCTGCCTGTCAAAAATAAAGAAAACCCTGACGTTTCATAATTTCTAATATTGATTATTTTTGCCGGGTGAACAACATTTGGTTACCTTCTGATACTAATTCAAATTTAAAAAGTTGAATACAAGCCCCCAAAATCGCCGTGATTTTCGGCGTTTTTGTGTGCTTGGCTTAAAACTTTTTAAACAGAATTAGTATGAGATTTTTTAAAAGGAGAGGGTTTCCATGTTTAGGCGGCTAAACAGAATATTGGTTGTTGCTGTTTCTATTATATTTTTACTTTCAGCTTTCCCGGCGCGGCACATAAAAGCGAATGAATTAGGAATGCTTTCGCAGGAAAATAATCAAGGAGAGAAACTTAAAGGTTTGCTTCCAATTGATTTTCCGCCGCAGCGGCAAAACCTTACTGCGTTTGAAAAAGCGCAGAATCAATTCCCGCTGCCAAGCGCATATAATCACGATATTTCAAACCCTTTATATCAAACGCCCGTAAAAGACCAGCAAAAAACAGATTTATGCTGGGCATTTGCTCCTATGGCGGCAATAGAATCCTCAACGCTTAAAAACATGGGAAGTATAACCGACTTTTCCGAAGCTCACGTTGCCTGTGCCTTAAGCTATGACAGCGGAAACAAATTCGGTTTCGACCGGCCATTGAGCGGCAGAGGGTGGTCTCATTCAGTTATATCTTACCTAATGCGCGGAAGCCTGCAAGGAGTTATAAATGAAAGCGAATGCCCTATGGGCGAGGAACTTGTGCCGGAAAATGCGCTTAGTGAAACGAAGGATAAAAACGCGTCATTTACGGTTCCGAACGCTTATATGATAACTTCGGATAGCTTTAATTTTTCCCGCGACGCAAACAAGATTAAACAGGCCGTTATGAATTACGGCGCTGTAACCTCGTACATGGTTATAAGCGATGAATTTTTCTACGGAGCGAACGATGATTCGCACGCATACTTTTTTGACGGGGATGTAAACATCCGTGGCGGAAGCCACTACGGGCACACAATAGTAATTGTTGGCTGGGATGATAACTATTCAAAGGATAACTTTCCGGCGCAGTACACAAGGCCGAAACACGCGCAAGTAAACCCAAACCAAACGTATTCAATTACGCAGCCAATAAATAACGGCGCGTGGCTAATTAAAAACAGTTGGGGTAATGACTGGTTTGGATACGACGGCTACGCGTGGATTTCATACGAAGACAGGTTTATTGGTTATTGCAGTTTCGCGTACGCTCCCGCCGTAAATTTTGTACCGGATAAAAAAGTATATGAGTACGATACCTTCGGTTATTGCGGTTATATTTCAAGTTGGGATTACGGTATGAACGTATTTTCCGCCGCGGGCGCAGATGAGATTTTAAAAGAAGTGAAAGTTTTTGCACCGGTAGGCGGCGAAAATATAAAAATTTACGCAATACCGGATTACGATAACGCACAAAGTTTTAACTTAAATGAAATGGTGCTCGCCGCCGAACTAAACGCCGTTGATTCCTACGGTGCGGCGTATATCGGCTATTACACAATACCAATTAAAGAACCTATCAGCGTAGGTTCAAAATTTGCGATAGTTGTAAAATATAACAACGGTTTTATTCCGGTTGAAAAATTAATAAAAGGGTACACGTCTTTAGCGGCTGCGTACCCTGGACAGAGCTATGTATTTAACGAAAACGGCGCTGATTTAACGGATATATCGGCCACGGAAAAGCAAAACATATGCGTTAAAGCCGTTACCTCTAAAACAGCGGACTAAACTGTACTTTTGCAAGCCGCTTGCGATGCGCGGCGTAGACCATGGTAAATTAACTTTGGAAAAATTAAAAATCCGCGTTTACAACATGGTTTGACGCTAAGGAAGCCGCAACATCAATTATCCGCTGGTTTGATGACCCCCGGAATTTTAGGGATAAATCCTTTAGCTCGTTTACAAATTTACCGTCAATTAAATAATCCGTTAACGCTATTAATTCTTTCATACCTGTTTTATCTATTTTATCCGGATGAAAATTTGTTTCGCCGTACATTAACTGTTCATAGGTAAAACCGGTATATGTAACCACATTCCATCCCATTTGGCGAACCGAAGCCGCAATTTCACAAAGCTGGGCCGCGTGCAAAAACGGTTCGCCGCCTGAAAAGGTTATACCTTGCTTATTTTTTTTATGCGTTTTTATTATGCGCAAAACCTCTTTAACCGTAAACTCTTGCCCGGCGTTTAAATCCCAAGTTTCTGTGTTGTGGCAATATGGACATTTATGAATACAGCCCTGCGTAAAAATTACAAACCTAAGCCCGGGACCGTCTATAAAGCTTTCGGGAACAATGCCGGCTAAACGCATAACTAACCTCATTTCTAAAACTTGTAATAAACCTGCCCGCCATCCTCATTTCTAAAACTTGTAATAAACCTGCCTGACATTCTCATTTCTGAAACTTGTAATGAACCTGCCTGTTTTGAACTTCCTGAAGCTTACTGTCGTTAAACCTGTCCAGCGTTGAAAGGTACCCCGTTATTCTGCGTACCCGGCTTATATTACCGCTTTTGCATTTCGGGCAGAATTCTTTTTCAATAACTCCGTTAAAACCGCAGTCGCAGCAAATATCAACCGGGAAATTTACCGCCGCGTAACCCATATCAGCATCCGCCATTGCGCGTACAAGGGTTTCGAACGCTTCCAAATTGTTCTCCGGCGCGGACGGCAATTCCACATAGGAAATATGCCCCGCGTTGCAGTATTTATGGTACGCGCCTTCTATCGCAATTTTATCCATAGCGCTTATTGTGTATTCCACGGGAACGTGGAAGGAATTTGTGTACCAAGCCTTATCGGTAATTCCGGGCAAAATACCGAATTGTTCTGCGTCGAGCTTGGTAAACTTGCCGCTTAACTGCTCTGCGGGCGTAGCCAAAAGGGTAAAGTTAAGCTTGTATTTTGCCGTTGCCTCGTCGCACCTGCGGCGCATATGGCTTATTATTGAAATTCCAAGCGCCTGTGCCTGAGCGCTTTGCCCGTGGTGTTCTCCTGTAAGCGCCGTTAGGCATTCCGCAAGCCCGATAAAACCAATTGAAAGCGTACCGTGGCGGATTGCTTTTTCAATATAATCGTCCGGTTTTAACTCTTCGCTGTCAAGGTAGAGTTTTAAACCCATTAAAAACGGAAAATCCCTGACTTTTAACTTTTTTTGCACTTCAAATCTGGTTAGTAACTGCGTTACGCAAAGTTCTAAAACATCGTCGAGCGATTTCCAAAATTTCGCCAAATCCCTTTCCGCGCGGATTCCCAAACGCGGCAGGTTAATTGTTGTAAATGATAAATTACCGCGTTCGTTAGTTACCGAAGGGCCGTTGCAATTTGCAATTACCCGCGTGCGGCAACCCATATACGCAACTTCTTCGTCGCGGTAGGGTTTGTTAAACGATGAGTCTTGAAATGAAAAGTTCGGAAAAAGACGCTTACACGCCACACGCATACTAAGGCGGAACAAATCGTAATTAGGGTCGCCTTCCTCAAAGTTAACGTCATCCTTTAGTTTAAAGCACACATTTGGGAATAGGGGAGTTTCGCCTTTTCCCAAACCCTTTTCGTAGGCAAGCAAAAAGCATTCCGTTACCATTCTTCCCGCCTCGGATGTATCCGTGCCTAAGTTTATGCTTGAAAACGGAACCTGCGCACCCGCGCGGGAATGCATAGTGTTTAAGTTGTAAATAAAACCTTCCATTGCCTGATAAGTTTCGTCTTTGGTGCGTTCGCAAACCAGCTCGCTTATTTTTTCATCATCCGCGGATAAATTTAATTTTTTAAGCCCTTCACGAATTATTTTTTCCTGGCGTTTTTTTTCTTCGTTAACGTAAACAGCCATATCCCGGTCGAAATACGCGAAGGATTGCCCGCCGTGCATGTCGTTTTGGTTGCTTTGCAGAATTATTGCCGCAAGCGCCGCCGCCGTTTTAATGCCCTTGGGCGGGCGGATATAACCGTGCCCGTTGTTAAAGCCTTCGCGCAGAAGCTTGTCCAGCGGGATTTGAAGGCAGGTTAAAGTTTTACCGTACCACGACAGGTCATGAATATAAATATCGCCGTTTGAATGGGCTTCGGCTTCATTTTCCGGAAGCATACGCTTAAGGTAAAAGTTTTTTGAGGCAACCTCCGAAATTTGCAGCACTTTTGCGGATGGGGAATTTCCCACATTTGCGTTATCGCGGTTTGTTTCTTTTAAAATTTCGGAAACCGCGTCCATAAGGGTGCTTCGCGCTTCCCTCAGGCGAGACCTGTTTTCGCGGTATAATATGTACGCCTTTGCTACCTTTGCGTGCCCGTGTTCAATTAAAACAGTTTCCACTATATCCTGTACGTTTTCAACGGAAAAATAATCCCCGCTGTACTCACTTTTAATTTTTTTCATAACCTCCAAGGTTAGCTCCATAGCAAGCTGCCTATCCGCTTCGCCCACGGCTAATAACCCTTTATAAACCGCGTCGGTTATTTTACTTTCGTGAAAATCTTGTGTTCTTCCGTCTCTTTTTATTATTGTTGTAAACACTTTTACTCTCCTTTTCGTAAAAAAACCGCCTAATGGCGGTTTTTTGCATAATAAATAACAGAATAAATCTGCATTACAAAAACACTACAACATTTTCCCGCCGAAAACTTGCAACTTAATGAAAAAAGGTAGGTCTCCTGGCTTAAAATCATTCTTGCTCTCTTAACCTTCCCAAACGTTAAGTTCAGTGGTTACGCCGCTTACGCGGCGCTATGAGAGCTCGTCATTATCACAGTAGCGGGGGCTGCCTCGGTTTTACACCGTGTTCCCTTTTACCCGGCGAAAGCCGGCACCTTTTTTCGGATATTATGATATTTTAAAGCGACTATTTGTGCATTAAAAGCTGTGAAGCAACAGTAGTTTTATTAACGCCAATAATGGTTCCACCAGCCATAATTCCAGTAATCGCTAACTTTGTGCCATGTATTGAAGCTATCGTAATAGCCGTATTCATTTAAATAGGTATTGTAAAAAATTGTGCGGTCGTTATAGTAGTAGTCGTAAAAATAAGGATACCATTTACCGTTGGCATCAATATAACCGTCGGTATATTCGTATGAATGCCAGTGTCCGTATTGGTCGTAATAGCCGTCGCCGGTGGATACGTATGGATAATAATGACCATTGTAATAATACCCGTTATTGTAATAATAGCCATTGTAGTAATAATCGTTATAATAATAATTGTCGTAATAACTGGTATACCCGGCGGTTGCGTAAATGGTTTTTTCAACTTTTCTGCCGTCCCTGTCATAGGCGGAGATAACAAAACTGTTTGAACCCCAACTGCTTGGCGTAATGGATACCGAAAACGACCTGTAATCGGAATAGTCCGTAAATTTGGAGTAGCTTGAGGTAGAGCGGGTTTGACTGTCGTAAACGTCAACCCCAACAACATTAAGAGATGTGCGCACAGTAACGCTCACATTTTCGCCCGTGTAAAACGTTCTGTTGCTGTATACGGTATCCTTAATGGATAAAGCGCCGCTTGTGCGTTCCGCCAAAACGTTAAACGAAAGCACTTTGGAACTTTTTACATAACCCGTAGCGTTTCCAACTTCAATGCTGTATGATTTTTCACCTTTTTGCGAAGCTTTTAATTCCAACCGGAAAACACGGTTTCCGTCTCTTGTGGTATAAGCTGTTTCTTGTATTGTGGAATTTGTGTCTAAATCAGTAAGGCGAACTCTTGTTGCGCCAATTGAAGCGGTTATGGTTACGTTTGCGTACTCGTTTTGGTATACGCTGCCGTTAGCTACCGCGCTTATAACTTCAAGCCCCTGTTTTACATTAATGGAAACAGTTTTTTCGGAAGCAGAATTATAACCTGCGGCGTTACCGGCTTCAATTTTATACTGAATGTAAGAAAGCGTTTCGGAACTTGGCACGTATCTTATATTAAAACTGTTGTTTGTACCTATTTTTGTGTATTGATCGGCAGTTGCAACAACGTTACCCGAAATATCGGATAAGCGAACCCGCGTTGTATCTTCGTTTGCTATAACGTTTACAACCAATTCCTCGCCAACCATAACCGTATTTTTGTTGGTTGTAAAGGAAATAATATTGGGGTTAGAAACTGTAACCGATGCCAAAGACGAACCGGCGGTATCTTTCGGACGCATTAACACGGAGTACATGCTCTGATCCCACATGGATTCATAGCCGATAATATCCGCAACCATTATTGACGGAATGTAAATATCGCCGTCTATTAAAGCTGTAGGGGTGTCGTACTGTTTAATGATTCCGTTAACCGTAACGGTATTTGTGTAAATGGAATGGGAAGAGGTAGTGCCGTCCTTAACCATTGAAACCGCAGTATTTTGGCTGTTCCACTGTGTTGCGATACCTAAAAGCTTCATTGATTCAAGAAGAGGCAACATCGCCCTGTTGTTAATTATCCGCGGAGCCAACTTGCCTTCCGGATAATTAACCTGTACGCCGTTTACAAATACACGAAGATCAGGCGCGGCAGAAATTCCGAAAACACTGAATGTCAGAGACAGAAACATAAACGCCGCCGCAAAAAACGCTTTTCTTTTCATTTCAAGTCCTCCTTAAAATTTAAAATGATAGGATAAATACATCTCAGTTATTATATGAAATTCTGCTTGGATTAAGTGTCACATATTTTAGCAAAACCGTAAAACAGAAAAGATGTACTTTTTCTAAATATACCACCCTTCGACACAACTTGTCAACCTATAGCGGATTGAAAAAATCGTTAAATCGTTGGTTAGAAGTTCGAATTTTGCCGGTTTCGCATAAAAAAGCCGAGGATACTTATGCCCCGGCTTTTTTTAAACCAAAAATTTACCTTAACTTGAACACCTCAACCAGCCCTTTAAGCACATCCGCCTGGCTTGAAAGCTGCTCGGACGCGGAAGCGGCTTCTTCCGATGTTGCGGAGTTTGTTTGCACCACCGCGGTAATTTGGGTTACGCCGTCTAAAACCTGCCTTATGGCTTCGGCTTGTTCCGTAGACGAGGCGGAAATTCCCGTTATAATTTCGTCCACCTTGCTTACCGCTTCAATAATTTGCCGCAAGGTTTCCTCTGTTTCGTTCGCCATAATGGTGCCTTCGTTTACGCGGTTGATGGATTCCCCTATAAGCGCCGCCGTTTCCTTTGCGCTTACCTGGCTGCGCCCGGCAAGTGAACGCACCTCTTCGGCAACAACCGCGAACCCTTTTCCGTGCTCCCCGGCGCGCGCGGCTTCTACCGCCGCGTTAAGCGATAAAAGGTTGGTTTGGAAGGCGATATCCTCAATAGTTTTGATTATCTTTGATATATCCTTTGACGACTCTCTGATGTCGTTCATCGCTTTAAGCATTTTATCCATTGCTTCCCCGCCCTTGGTGGCGGTATTCTTCGATACTACAGAGAGCTTATCCGCTTCTTTGGCGCTATTCGCGTTTTGCACGGTGCTTTCGTTTATGGTTTGTATTGTGGCGTTAAGTTCCTCAACGGACGATGCCTGTGTTGTTGCGCCTTGAGCCAGTGTCATACTGCTTTCGGAAATGGATTTCGAACCCGCCGCAACTTGCTCGGAAGCCGTAAGTATATTGGAAATAACCTTATTAAAGGTATCTATAATATTTAGCAGCGATTTTTTAATACTCGAAAATTCACCTACATATTCGCGGGTTATATTCTGGTTTAAGTTATTATTTGCCAGAGCGTCTAAAACGGAAGAAATCTCGTCTATATAGGAGGCAACGTTCGAAACGGTATAATTTACAGAGGTTTTTATTGTTAAAAACTCTCCGCGGTACGCGCCTTCCATTTTACTGTCGAAATTACCTGCGGCAACATTTTGCAATACTTCGGCGGCTTCACTTATTGGGCTTGCTATGGCTTTCATGAGAGAATTAAGCCCGTTTAGTATTTGCGCCCAATCGCCGCTGTATTTGCTTGAATCAACAAGGTTTCCGAGTTCTCCGTTTGTTGCAGAGTTTAAAAGGTCGTCTATTTCATTCTTAATGCTTGTAAGGTGAGAACGCAGGGTATTGATACTCTCGTTAATTGCCGCTTTCTTGCCGGGCATCTTTTCAATATCCGCCTTAAAATTACCGTTGCCAAACTCCGAAAGGCATACCATTATCTTGGATATCATGTCCATAATATCGCCAATCATGCTGTTTACGCTTTCGGCTACTTCTCTATAACTGCCTTTAAAAAGTGTTTCGTTAACTCTTGCGTCAATGTCGCCGGCTTTATGCTGATACCCCATTTCCTCAAGTTCGGAAACTATAAGAAGAATTGTGTCAATAAGTTTTACAGTTGAGGTTGCAAGGTTTCCAATTTCGTCTTTCGGAATATTGCTGCGGTCGATATTTACGTTGAGTTTGCCTTCCGCAACGTCCTCCACCGCTCTTACAAGCTGGTTAATAGGTTTGGCTATTGCCTTTGTAATAAAAAGTGCAAGCAAAACTCCTACAACTAAACCCGCAAGCGCGATTCCCAAAAGTATGTAGATAGACATTTGGGATTCGGCAGTAGTTTCCGAGCTTAATTTAGACGCGTCGTTTGTGGCTTTTTGTAAATATTTTTCTATTTGCTCAAGCAGACCCGCCGCAACGGATGTTTTTTCGGTAAAAATACTTATCGCAAGCTCTCTGTTTCCTGCAAGGAAAGCTTCTGTTGCGGGTTTGGTTAAAACCTGTTCCCAATTTGCCACAGTTAAAAGCATCGCGTCAACATCGGCAATCATAACGGATTTTTCGTTCGCGTCCATACGCGGGTCTGCCTCCAGCGACGCCTTCAGGTTTGTAAAATCGCCTTTAAGAGCGGTAAAAGCCGTGTCCAAATCGCTAATCATTGTTTTTACGTTTGCCTCGTTGTTTTCCATTCCGGCAAAAAAACCCGCGTGCGATACCGAGCGCCGGATAAGATGAAACTGAGATTTAGCGTCCGACCATAAAACACGCCTGCTGAGCGGATATTTATCCATATAAGAATAATCCGCGTCTATAATGTTTGCGGTATAAACGGCAAACCCGGCAATACCAACAAGCAACACCAACACCAACCCAAAGCCAACAACCATTTTCATACCGATTTTCAAGTTCGCAAACCAATTCATTAAAACAACCTCCCGTTTTTATTCTATGGATAAAAGATAAACAATAGATACCATTACAAAACTATGAAGGAAAAGAAATTAAAAAATTACAAGCGGGAAGAAACCCGCAGAGGAACAAAAAAAGCGTAATAGACAGCCCATGCAAAGGGTGCACCATTACACTTTGCAGAAACACAAAGTAAACGCTAATTAACCGCATACCAAAACGTATGAGCAGATAAACCAAATTCCGTTTTCAATTCACAAAAGCAAGTAGAGGAGGAGAAAGCTTCGTCTTGAATCGAAAAAACAGGTATGGTATACTACGCATAGCTACGGTGCTGGTTATCCAGCGGTGTATATGGTACAGATCCTTGTCCCATATATGCAGGGCTTCTGTGTTGACCGCACAAATGCCTGCCGTGGCTTTTTTATGTTAACCGAGGATTTCTTTACAAAAATCCCGCTTGTTGTTTCATTATATAGGCTTATCGAAAAACAATCAAGTGAAAATTACAAAGTCATTAAAAAAAAATGATAGTATGATAAAATCGGACTGGTATACCTCTAAAACAGCATATTTTTCTTAATAATTCAGCTTCGTTTGTATGCGGCAAAAAAATACGGAATTGAAAAACGCTCTTTAGTCTGCTATAATTTCAAAATGCTTCACCAAATTTTATGATAATTTAGGAGGAAATAAAATGGCAAAAGGATACGGCGGTATGAATATGGGCGGTATGAACATGAATAACCTAATGAAGCAGGCGCAGAAAATGCAGCGCCAAATGGAAGAGTTGCAAGCGGAGCTTGAAACAAAAAAGTACGACGTTACATCCGGCGGCGGAGCTGTTAAAATTGTAATTAACGGCAAAAAGGTTATAGAAGAAATAACAATTTCGCCCGATGTTGTAGACCCGGACGATATTGAAATGCTTCAGGATTTAATTTTAACAGCCGTAAACGAAGCGATAAGATGCGCCGACGAAGCCGCAAACAGCGAAATGGGCAAAATTACGGGCGGCGTTGGGCTGCCGGGAGGCTTATTTTAATGAATTATTACGGCGATTCGCTTAACAGATTAATAGACGAGTTTGGGCGGCTGCCCGGAATAGGGCAAAAATCCGCGCAGCGTTTGGCGTTCTACATTATTAACCAAAGCGAGGATAAGGCAGTTTCTCTTTCCGAAGCTATTTTAGCAGCGAAAAAAAATATAAAATACTGCTCCGTTTGCTGTAACATTACGGACGCGGACCCGTGCGCGGTATGCGGCAGCCCCAAAAGGGACGCTTCAACAGTAATGGTTGTGGAGGACCCTCGTGATATGGCGGCATACGAGAGAACGAACGAATTTAAAGGCACATATCACGTTTTGCACGGCGCGATATCCCCAATGAACGGAATAGGCCCGAACGACATAAAAATAAAAGAACTGTTAAACAGAATTTCCGAAGGAAACATAACGGAGGTTATTTTGGCTACCAACCCTAACGTGGAGGGCGAGGCTACGGCGATGTATATAAATAAGCTTATAAAACCCGTTGCCGAAAACGTTAAAATAACAAGAATCGCCCACGGTGTACCCGTGGGCGGTGATATTGAATATGTAGACCAAGTTACGCTATCGCGCGCGCTTAGCGGCAGGCAGGAAATGTAGCTTTTTTTACGCTCTTTTTACCTTCTTGGCAAAAAACACGATTACGCAGAAAACTACAAGCAGAAACAGGTTGATTAAAACAAGAGTTATCCTCTCGCGAACAAAATCTCCTCCGGGTTTACCGGGCGCTTGCAAAACACTGTTTGCCGATGCGGCGAATTTATCCGGGCTTTTTTTAAGTATAAGTTTTCCCCAGCAGTTATCCTCCGGAATACCGGGCTGCCTGTAATTCCATTTTGCAATGCTTGAAATTACGCCGTCCACAGTGCCGTTAACCTGAACGTCAAAACCCACAATTTCCGTTTCGTCGGTATTTCCTTTATCCCTGCGAAACGGAATTTTCATTTGCACAATAAAACGGTTTTCCTCCGGAAATTCAGTTGCGGTTGCAAAAAACCTGCCTATACGGGTACCTTCAATACTGGTTGCGGACGTTCTTTTGAAGTTTACCAAACACCTGTCCATTTCGTCATCTTCCGGGCTTTCGTAATCCTCGGATAAAAAAATTTCAACCGCATCCTTTTTTTCAGGGTCGAAAAATGAGTTATCCATTTCGCTGTTAAAAACCTCGGCAAGAACGTACAAAGTGCGGCTATCCCACAAAAGCCGTATTTCGCCGTATGGCCCTTCGGTATCGTCGGTGATAAATTCGTTGATTTTAAGAGGATATACGTTATCCCAAATAGGGTCTATAACGCCGTCGTTTGTCATAACCGGAGTGCCGTATTCAACTTTTGTAAAACGCTTGTACGATGTGCCGGAAACGTTTTGCGCGGCATCTTCCGTTTCCGGGGCTGCCTCGGCTGCCGTTACTGTGCCGGCGGAAGTTTCTGTTTCCGATGCAAAGGAAGTAACAAATTGACACATCACCGCTAACGCCGTCAACAAAACTAAAATGATTCGCTTTTTCATTTTTCCAGTTCTCCTCTCGTTAAAAAGGTATGAGTATTATATCATACTTTTTAAAATGTGTCTTTAAAAGAAAAAGCAGGGTTTTAGCATCTAAAAAAGCGGAAAATTGGCGAAAAGAGTGTCCGATTGGGATTTTATATGCCCTTGCGGGGTTAAAAAGTTATTTTCCGCAATCCTTTGCGAAAAAGAGATAACAGTGGTAACCTATAAAACTTTATATGTGCACTTATTACGCGGGGGATGGCGATGAAATGTACATTTTTCTTCCCTTAAAATAAACCGGTTTAAGCCCAATTTGCGCCGCAAGCGACACCGCGTTTTTAAAGTTCTGCCCTATATTTTCCGCTTTGTGCGCGTCCGAACCGAAGGTAACATACCTGCCGCCTGCGTCGTAATACCGCTTATAAATTGGAAGCATCTCGCAATATACCTCTTTGCCGGATATCCGCCTGGAGTTTAACTCAATTGGAATATTGCGCGAAATTAAATTTTCAAATATTATGTCATACTTTTTTGAATGCGTTTCAAATGAAAAATCCGCCCCCGCGCCGATATATCGCAAAGGGTAGTCTATATGCCCCAGCGCGTCTATAAAATCATTTTCTTCAATCATTCGCGCAACATAATCAAAATACATTTCTCCGGTAAGGCACGGCTTTTCGGACTTTACAAAATCCAAATAAATATCTGTTTCCCCAACCATATGCACCGAACCTATTACAAAATCGAACGGGTAAGAAGCGGCGAGTTTTTTATTAATTTCCGTACTCATATGCGTTAAGCCGATTTCTATGCCGGTAAGGACGCCATCCGATTTGTATTTTTCGTATTCCTTTAAATAAATATCGGGGTTAACGCGAAAATCCGAAGGGCCGCCAACAAAATCCGCGTCGTAGTGTTCGGTAAAAATTATTCCCAAACCTTTTTTTTTGGCGGCGGATATCGCGGCGGTTGCCTCCTCCTCGGAATCGGTGGACATTTTTGAATGAATGTGAGTGTCGAATAGCATTAAAAACCCTCTTTCTTTTGAATTATCCGCGAATACGCGCAAGCGCTTCCTTAATTTTTTTCTCAACCCCGTTTTCCGAAGGTTCGTAGTAAATTGTTCCCGCAAGCTCATCCGGCAAATACTGTTGCTTAACGTAATTTCCCGGATAGTCGTGCGCGTACTTGTAATCCGTTCCGTGCCCAAACTGCGCCGCGCCTGGGTAATGCGAATCCCGCAGGTGCAGCGGAACGCCGGATACGCTTTTTTTCTGCACGTCATCCATTGCCTTACTTATGGCAACCGTGGACGCGTTGCTTTTAGGAGCGCAGGCAACATACGTTACCGCTTGCGCCAAATTTAAAATTCCCTCCGGAAGCCCTATATATTCCACCGCGCGCGCCGCCGCTATTGCCACCATAAGCGCGTGAGGGTCCGCGTTGCCAACGTCTTCCGATGCGCAAATTACAATTCGCCGCGAAATAAACTTAGGGTCCTCGCCGGCGTGAACCATTTTTGCCAAATAATAAAGCGCCGCGTCCGGGTCCGATCCTCTCATGCTTTTTATAAACGCGGAAATGGTATCGTAATGGTTGTCGCCGTTCTTATCGTAATTTAACGCGCGTTTTTGCATACACTGCTGCGCGGTTTGCAAATCTATTTTTATTTTGCCGTCATCTTGAGGCGGCGTGGTTAAAACCGCAAGTTCTATTGCGTTAAGCGCGCCCCTTGCGTCGCCGTTTGCCATATCGGCTATAAATTCGAGCGCGTTTGGCTCAATTTCGGCGCCGTATAAGCCCAAACCCTTTTCGCCGTCGCTTAGCGCTTTTAGAATAAGCTCCTTTATATTCTCCGCCGAAAGGGGAGTTAACTTAAATATTACCGATCGCGATACAAGAGCTTTATTCACTTCAAAATACGGGTTTTCGGTTGTCGCGCCAACAAGAATCAGCGTTCCGTCCTCCACATGCGGCAAAAGCGCGTCCTGCTGGGCTTTGTTAAAGCGGTGAATTTCATCAATAAATAATATTGTGCGTTTGCCGCTTGTGCCAAGGCGGGTTTTTGCCTCGGTTACGGTTTCCTTAATATCCTTAACTCCCGATGTTGTGGCGTTTAGCTGGGTAAAATTACTTTTGGTAGTGTTTGCTATAATTTTCGCAAGCGTGGTTTTGCCCGTTCCCGGCGGGCCGTATAAAATTATGCAGGGGAGCTTATCGGCAACAATTGCCCGGTAAAGCAGCGTGCCTTTGCCAACAATATCTTCCTGCCCCAAAAAATCCTCCAAATTATCCGGCCGCATTCTGGAAGCGAGGGGAGATTCCCTTTTCAGTGTTTTTTCCCTTTGCATATCGAATAAATCCATAGTTTGTATTGCACCTCAGGCTTTATTAATACTGTTCAATATCTATTACCTTTGCCTCGTAAGTTTTCCCCAAAACCAAATTGCATATTTTTTCAAACATTCCGCTGTTATCGCTTACGTAAAACGTGTGGTTATTTGTTGCTTCGTTTTGCGAATTTATTTCCTTTTGCGCAAGCAGCTCTTTCATTTTAACTGCGGCGGATTTTGCCGGGTTAACAATATTAATATTGCCAACGGCTTTTTTTATTGTACTTAGTAAAAGCGGGTAATGGGTACAGCCTAAAACAAGGGTATCTATCCCGTAATCCGCAAAATCACGCAAATATATTTGCGCGGTTTTTTCCGCAACTTCGTTTTCAACCCAGCCTTCCTCCGCCAAAGGCACAAACAGCGGGCAGGCTTTGGAATAAACCGAAATTTCGGGGTTTAATTCCTTAATAATTTTTTCATACGCTCCGCTTACTATTGTGCGCTGCGTGCCTATAACGCCCACTTTTTTGTTTTTGGTAGTATCACAGCAGCTATACGCGCCGGATGTTACAACCCCAAGCATGGGTATATCAAACCTTTGCGTAAGGTAATCAAAACAGTTGGAGCTTACCGTACCGCAGGCTATAACAACCGCCTTAACATTTTTGCCAAGCAGGAAGTTTACAATTTGCGTTGAGTATTTTGTAATTATTTCCTTAGATTTGCAACCGTAAGGCACCCTTGCGGTATCTCCGAAATAAATAATTTCCTCGCCGGGAAGTTCCCTAAAAAACTCACTTACAACGGTAAGCCCGCCAACGCCGGAATCGAATACGCCTATTGGCCTATTGTCCACTGTCTTGCCTCCTTACGGGTAAAAGCGGACGTTTTTCCGCGGGAACATAGTCGCCGGAGCGAAGAAGCGCCTCTTCAATTAAAAAATCCAAAATATCTTCTATTGAAACGCCGTCGTTTTCCCAAAGCTTTGCATACATACTTATTTGAGTAAAGCCGGGCATTGTGTTAATTTCGTTAAAAATTATTTTTCCGGTATCCTCGTCCCAGAAAAAATCCACCCGCGCAAGCCCGAACCCGTCTATAGCTTCGAAAATTTGAAGCGAATATTCGCGTATTTTTTCGGATACCTCATCCGGAATTTCGGCGGGTACAACCTGCTTGGATTTATTGCTCCGGTATTTTGCGTCATAATCGTAAAAAGCAGCGCCGGATAAAATTTCCCCAACCGATGTTGCCTCAAACCCGCTTATTTTATCCCCCAAAACGGCGCATTCAAGTTCGCGTCCTTTTACTTCTTTTTCCACAACAATTTTCCGGTCGTGAAGAAAGGCGGTAACAAGGGCCTGGCACAGGCTTTTTTTGTTCTCCGCCCGGTTAATGCCCACGGAAGAGCCCGCGCGCGCGGGTTTAACAAAACAGGGATACCCAATTTTGTACCTTATATTTTTAAGAGCTTCATCCGTTTCCATATCGTCGGTAAAAACAAGGTGCGCCGCTTGCTTTATTCCCAAACGCGAAACGACGGATTTTGTAAACGCCTTATCAATTGCTATAGCCGAAGCCAAAACCCCGCACCCCACATACGGTATGCCGGACATTTCCAAAAGCCCCTGAATACTGCCGTCCTCTCCATTTTTGCCGTGCAAAACGGGAAAGGCGATGTCAACCGGAATGGATTTTACCTTTCCGCCAACAAGCCGCAAAAGCCCGCCATTTTCCCTGTCCGCGCTGAGAATTGCCTGCGTGCCGAGTTTGTCCCACCGGATATTTTTAATGTTATCCGCGCTGCCGTCGTACAGCAGCCAGCGCCCTTCCTTAGTGATATACACCGGGATAACGTTGTATTTTTCCTCCGGAATATTGGCAATAACCGAAGCGGCGGAAATTTTTGAAATATCATGCTCCGTAGATACCCCGCCGAATAAAACCATCACATTTTTTTTATTCATTTACGTCCCTCTTTCTTTGAATTTGTAATAGCATACACCCAGCGGGTAATAATTGCAATAAAGGCTGTACCCGCGCGGAAAATTAACATGTTACAAATAAATATAGACTTTTATGCGGAATATAATTATAATAACGCTAAAGATTTATTGGAAATTGGCTAAAAAATTTGGAGATGGTTAAACTTTGAGCTTTAACGAAAGAGAGGCTTCGCTTAATATTTTAGAGGATATCTTCGGAAAAACCTTTAATAATTTGGCTTTGAAAAATTATTTTAAGGCGCACGAATTACCCGCTTCTACCAAAAAATTTGTAACGGAAGTTGTTAACGGCGTTTTAAGAAATTTAACTTATATAGATTTTTGTATTACATTTTACTCTAACGCCGGAAAAATGAAACCGTTTATTAAAAATCTTCTGCGCATTTCCGTTTATCAGCTATTATATATGGATAAAATTCCGCCATACGCGGTTATAAACGAAGCGGTTAATATTTGCCGCAAACGCAAATTTCAAAATTTATCGGGTTTTGTTAACGCGGTTTTAAGAAAATTTTTAACAGAAGCGCAAAACGGTAGCTTGCCCGCGCCGGATACAAATGATTTTTCCCTGTATCTTTCAACAGTATATTCAATACCGCAGTGGATTGTTAAAATGTGGATGAATAATTACGAAACAGGTGTATGCGAAGAAATTTGCAAAACGCTGCGCACCCGCCCGGAGGTTACTATAGCGGTAAATAAAGCAAAAACAACTAAAGCAACGCTAACAGAAAAACTTTTATCCGCATCCGTTAAGGTTACGGATACGTTTCACGAAAACGCGCTGAAAATTACCGATACCGGAAATATTGCCGAGCTTGAGGCTTTTAAAAGCGGCTGTTTTCATATTATGGATATTTCCGCAATGTTGGCGGCGGATATGATAAATTGCCGCGCGGGCGATACGGTGCTGGACGTTTGCGCCGCGCCGGGCGGAAAATCCTTTTATTTGGCGGCAAATTACGGTGCAAAATTAACCGCCTGCGATATTTACCCGCACAAGCTTGAACTGATAAGTAAAACCGCCAAACGGCTTGGCCTTGAAAATAATATAAAGGTTATTGAGCGCGACGCAGTCGCAAAAAATGCCGCGTTTACCGAAAAATTTGACAACGTACTTGTGGACGCGCCGTGTTCCGGGCTTGGGATACTAAGAAAGAAACCGGACATTAAATTTAACAGAACAGAAAGCGATATAGATGATTTGGCAAAATTGCAGCTTGAAATACTAACAAATTCCGCAGATTGTGTGAAGGCGGGCAGCGTTTTGCTGTACTGCACATGCACGCTGTCGCAAAAGGAAAACCGAGGGGTTATAGATTCGTTTTTGGCGCAGCACGGCGGCAGGTTTACTTTTGAAGCCGAAAGAGAAATTCTGCCTTGCGAATACGGGTCGGACGGGTTTTACGTAGCCAAGTTAAGGAGGCTATAGATGCCTGAGTTATGCAGATTTGAAGGAATGGTAATAAAAATGCTCTATAACGACGTAATACAGCATAACAAGCCGCACGTCCATGTTTATTACGGTGAATATGCAGCATCTATTGGAATTGACGGAGAATTACTGGCAGGTTTTTTACCGGTGAGGCAGCTTAAAATATTAGTCGGATGGTTAGCATTGCATGAAGAAGAGGCATACGCCGCATGGAATAAAGCTGTTCGAGGTGAAAAGTTCAATAAAATAAATCCGTTATAAAAGGGTGAATTTAAATGTATATAAAAGACGGAATAGCCTATGCCGGAGCCTTTGCTGATGATTTAGCCGTAGTCAGCATTAAAGCGTTGCCGGATATGATGATGCTAATAACCTTCAGCACCGGCGAAACCAAATTATATGACGCGTCACAGCTTCTTAATTTTCCGGCATTTAAGCCTATTGAAAATACAGAGGTTTTTAACGGCGCACAAGTTGAACATGGCATTGTTACATGGCTTAACGGCGAAATTGACATAGCGCCGGAAGCTTTGTATAAAAGCAGCTTTAAGTATCAACAAGCCCCTGCGTAACCGCATGACGGATATTGCAAAAAGGCAAAATTGCGCCGCTATGCGTTTGCCCGATACGGAATATTTACGCCGCGCAAATATTCGGCAACGTACAAATTTCGCACACACCATACTGCCTGCAAAGAACATATCGGCGGGGCTTCGGCGTGAATTATATTGCACAGCATGATTGTGCCACGCGGCGGGGAAACGATTTTCGCCGTCGCAATACTTAATCTCTGAGCACAACTTGTTGGCGAAAATTGGTTCCCCAGAGCAGCGAGAAGAATATTTTTGAGCGCAACCGCAAAAATAGAACTCTCTACAAACTTGGTGCGCTCAAAAATGTTCTGAAGCGTCAGGTGGCACATTGCTGTGCGATATAATTTGCGCCGAAGCCCCTCTACAACCTCCCCCCTGCCGGATAACTACGCAAAGTACAGGCAGGTGAATATACACCCCCCCTTGCCGGATAGCTACGCAAAGCGCGGGCAGGTGAATATGTACCCCTTGCCGGATAGCTATGCAAAG
>JAISVZ010000152.1 GCA_031271295.1 Clostridiales bacterium
ATGACTGAAGTGAGACGCACGGGCAACTATGAGCAATGGGTGAAGTTTTTTCTTGAAGCGATATACGAGTCAGCAGAAGACGCTACGGTCACAATCGACAAGCTGACCGCTCTGCACAAAACAAACGCCGAGATTATTTTAGGCTTCGGGCAAAGCGCAGCATCTGCCATGAAGCTGTTCGCCTATCTCGAAGAAAACCCAATTGTTGAGATTCAAAAAACAGCAACGGCGCTCGGTATGGCGTTTAATACGGTATCCGCCGCGGTAGGTCGTTTGTGCGATGTTGGTATTCTTGTGCAAACAAGCGGCAATATCCGCAAGCGCACGTTTTCTTACGAAGCTTATCTGGATATTTTACGGGAAGGGTCTTGACATTGCGATTTCCAAGAAAGCGCAGAAGCGAAAACCTCCTCTTGCAGTATAATCGAAATACAATATCTATTCAACAGTTTTTATGGTTATAACCGAAAAATAAAATGTGCCACACAGACCAATATCTCATTTTCAATGCAACGTGCCGCATAGGTGGCAAGCCTTGTTCCTTTTCCCTGTTTAAAGCTTGATACCGCCTTCATAAGCCCGATTGTGCCTATTGAAATTAAATCGTCGCTTTCTTTGCTGTAATTTGTGTACTTTTTCACTATATGAGCAACAAGCCTCAGGTTTCTCTCCACCAAGATATTTTTGGCGCGTGCATCTCCATTTGTGTATGCGTCCAAATATCTCTGTTCTTCATCAACGGTTAGAGGTTGTGGAAACGAATTACTGTTTGTAATCAAAAAAACACCCCCGGCCATATAAGGTGACAATAAATCATTGCCATTTATATTATATAAAATTGGACAAACTCTTGTGTATAGGCAAAATCAATATATTTTTTGGGATATTTTCGTTATATTGCCATTATCACCATAGGAACCAAAATTAACAAGAGTGAAGGTCGTACCCAATTCGTATTCTTCAACCTTTCAAATCCGCGTGTCAGAATAGTTTGCGCGGGAAAAAAAATTGTGATATCCTCTTACCTGTCAGCGCATGTTATACGCGCGTATTGCGCACACATTTACGGGACGGCTGCGCGGAAAACGCCGCGCCGTTAACCCGGAATTTAGGAGGAAAAAATGACAAAGTTATATGAGGGCGGGGTTTATTTTTTAGACGGCGAAATATTTGAAGCACAAAACAGCGCCGCAGGTTTTTATCTTGGCAAATGCGGCAAAAAACTGCCGGAGAAGGCGGAGCTTAAAAAAAATACAATCGCGCACGGAATTTTAGAAAAACACAACATATCCGGCGACGGCGAAAATTTAAAATTGAAGTTTGACGCAATGGCTTCGCACGATATAACCTATGTGGGCATAATTCAAACCGCGCGCGCAAGCGGGCTTACGGAATTTCCCGTGCCGTACGTTCTTACAAACTGCCACAACAGCCTGTGCGCCGTGGGCGGCACAATTAACGAGGACGACCACGTTTTCGGCTTATCCGCCGCGCAAAAATACGGCGGCATATATGTTCCCGCGCATTTTGCGGTAATTCACCAATACATGCGCGAAATGATGGCGGGATGCGGCAAAATGATACTCGGTTCCGACAGCCACACAAGATACGGCGCGCTTGGAACAATGGCGATAGGCGAGGGCGGGGGAGAGCTTGCGAAACAGCTCCTTAAAAAAACTTATGACGTTGCCAAACCGCAAGTTGTGGGCGTGTATCTTGCGGGTAAACCCAAAAGCGGGGTAGGGCCTATGGATGTTGCGCTTACTATAATTAAGGAGGTTTTCGCGAACGGATTTGTTAAAAATGCGGTAATGGAATTTATAGGGAGCGGCATTTCAAATTTAAGCGTTGATTTTAGAAACGGCATAGACGTTATGACCACCGAAACCGCGTGTTTATCAAGCATTTGGCAAACGGATGCCGCAGTTGAAGCTTATTACGCCGCGCACGGGCGCAAAGAGGATTACGCCGAAATTAAACAGCCGGAAGCCGCTTATTACGATAGGTTTATCTATGTAAATTTAAGCGAAATAAAGCCGATGATTGCAATGCCTTTTCACCCAAGCAACGTTTACGCGGTAGAAGATGTAATTAAAAACCCGTTCGATATTTTAAAAGAGGTTGAAAATTCCGCAAACGAACAGCTTGAAAACCCTAAACTTGCGTTAAAGTTAACCGGCAAAATACATAACGGGGCGCTTTTTGCAGACCAGGCGGTAATTGCGGGCTGTGCGGGCGGGACGTTCGAAAATATTTGTAACAGTGCGGACATTTTACGCGGCAAAAAAACCGGCAGCGGCGAGTTTTCCCTTTCGGTGTACCCTTCCAGCCAGCCGGTAAATATGAAATTGGCGGAAAACGGCGTTGCTTATTCGTTAATGCAATCGGGCGCTAGTATGCGCAGCGCGTTTTGCGGCCCGTGTTTCGGCGCTGGCGACGTTCCTTTTAACGGCGCGTTAAGTTTACGCCACACCACGCGCAATTTCCCCAACCGTGAGGGAAGCAAACCCGGAAGCGGGCAAATTGCTTCCGTTGCGTTAATGGACGCGCGTTCTATATCGGCAACGGCCGCAAACGGCGGCAAACTCACATCCGCGGAAGGTTTGGATGTTAAATATACGGATTACGAATACACATTTAATAAGGAAATATACCAAAACCGCGTTTATTTTGGGTACAATAAAGCAAAAGCGCAAGCGGAGCTGAAAATTGGCCCCAACATTGCGGATTGGCCGCAAATGCCGGCTTTAACGGAAAACCTGCTGCTTAAAACGGCGGCGTTTATAACAGACGCGGTTACAACAACAGATGAATTAATTCCGTCCGGCGAAACATCTTCCTACCGCTCAAACCCGATAGCTTTGGCGCAGTTTACCTTATCGCGCAAGGATCCGGAGTATGTTAACCGGGCAAAAGAAATACAGGAAGAGGAGAATAAACGCGTAAGCGGCAGTTCGGATTTCGATTCGCAGTTGGTAAATGTATTTAACCTTTTAACAGATAAATTTAACGCGTCGGCGGAAAATACGGGTATAGGCAGTGTAATTTACGCGGAAAAACCGGGCGACGGTTCCGCAAGGGAGCAGGCGGCAAGCTGCCAGAAGGTTCTTGGCGGCTGGGCGAATATCGCCAAGGAATACGCCACAAAGCGCTACCGCTCCAACTTAATAAACTGGGGTATGCTGCCGTTTGTTATTAAGGAAACGCCGCAGTTTTCGTTAGGGGATTATATTTTCATACCGCATATAAAGGACGCGGTTACGGAAAATAATAAACCTATAGAGGCTTATATAATAAAGGGCGGCGAGAAGGCTGAAAGCGGCGGAAACATTTCGGAAAACGGCGGGCAAAACACCGGTAATATTTCGGAAAGCGACGAAGCTATAACGGCAATTCCCTTCAATTTATATTTGGCGGAACTTACCGAGGATGAAAAGAAAATCATTTTAGCGGGATGCTTAATAAATTATTATAAGTAGTTTACGGTAAATGGATACAGCAAAGGAATTACAGCAAATGAACCTTTACAAATAAATTATTCAGATAAATCGGAGGCTTTAAAATGGAAAAATCAATGGAAAAAATTGTTGCGCTGGCTAAGAACAGGGGTTTTGTATATCCGGGTTCGGAAATATACGGCGGTTTGGCAAACTCTTGGGATTACGGCCCTTTGGGTGTGGAGCTTAAAAATAACGTTAAAAAGGCTTGGTGGAAAAAGTTCGTGCAGGAAAGCCCGTACAACGTAGGGGTGGATTGCGCAATTTTAATGAACCCGCAGGTTTGGGTAGCGTCCGGGCATGTTGGCGGCTTTTCAGACCCTTTGATGGATTGCCGCGAGTGCAAGGAGCGTTTCCGCGCGGATAAGCTGATTGAGGATTACATGGCGGAAAATTCCGTATCGGAAGCGGTTGACGGCTGGAGCCACGAAAAAATGAAAACGTATATAGACGAGCATAAAATAAACTGCCCGTCTTGCGGGAAACACAATTTTACGGATATCCGCCAGTTTAACCTTATGTTTAAAACCTACGCCGGAGTTACCGAGGACAGCAAAAACGTTGTATATCTGCGTCCGGAAACCGCGCAGGGTATTTTTGTAAATTTCAAAAACGTACAAAGAACGTCGCGCAAAAAAATCCCGTTCGGAATTGGACAAATTGGTAAATCGTTCCGAAACGAAATTACGCCGGGCAATTTTATTTTCCGCATAAGGGAATTTGAGCAAATGGAACTTGAATTTTTCTGTGCTCCGGATACGGATTTGGAATGGTTTGCGTATTGGAAAGATTTTTGCATTAGCTGGCTTCATTCGCTGGGTTTTAAGGACGAGGAACTGCGAGTGCGTGACCATTCCGCGGAGGAACTCTCCCACTACAGCAAAGCCACATCCGATATTGAGTTTATGTTTCCCTTTGGCTGGGGGGAATTGTGGGGCATTGCCGACAGAACGGATTTCGACCTAAAGCAGCACGCGGAACACAGCGGCGAGGATTTGCAGTATTTCGACCCAGCCACAAACGAAAAATTTATTCCGTATTGTATAGAGCCGTCGCTCGGCGCGGACAGAATTACGCTGGCGTTTTTGGTAAACGCCTACGACGAGGAGGAACTTTCGGAGGGCGACGTAAGAACCGTTATGCGTTTCCACCCGGCGCTTGCTCCGGTAAAGGCCGCCGTACTGCCGTTATCTAAAAAATTGAGCGAGGGCGCGGAAAAGGTGTACGAAATTTTGCGCAAAAACTTTCCTTGCGAATACGACGAAGCGGGCGCGATAGGCCGCCGCTACAGAAGGCAGGACGAAATTGGCACGCCCTTTTGCGTAACGTTCGATTTTGATTCGCTTACGGACGAATGCGTAACCGTAAGGGAAAGGGATTCTATGCAGCAGGAAAGGGTAAAAATTTCGGAAGTTACGGAATATATCGCAAAGAGAATTGAGTTTTAAAAAATAAAAAAATTTAAAAGCCTGTAAAGCACGCGGTTATGTGTGTTTTACAGGCTTTTTTGTTTGAAGAGAAGAATTATGGAGAATAAGGGACTCGAACCCTCGACCTTTCGGATGCGAACCGAACGCTCTCCCATCTGAGCTAATTCCCCTTATTGCGGCGCTGAACGCTATACATTTATACCACTTTAATTCGGTTATGTCAAAATATTTTTTAGTAGCGGCATGAATGTTGCCGCTTAGTAATTTCATTCACACTTTTTTAACGTATTATTTTCGAATGATGACAAAAAAATGTCACTAATTATTCCAAAAAAAGAATAGAGCCGCCTTATTATTCAGAGGCATCGAAATCAGATTCATTTCCGGCGTAAGTGTGAACGGTAACGCGCAAAGTGTAAATGAAAATAGAAATTTTAGAAATCTATTCCCCAAAACAAAAATTTCAGATATAATAGGTCTTGAATTTACATATTTTTAAACTTTTCTTCAGCGCGGGGGAACGCGCACTATTTTCTGTAATCTTGCGGAGGGATTTTTTTATGATTTTTAAAAACCGAACAAAACACATATCTTTTTTACTTGCTCTTATAATGCTGCTGTCTGTTTTCACCGTACCTTCGGCCGTAATCGCTTTGCCGCCAAGTAAGGAGCCTTCTTTGGAGCACGACAGCCTTCGCCCCAACGCAAGCCCCAACCTTTATTTCACACAAACTATGACAGAGGGTACTACCAATTCGTATCCGGTAAAAACCAATACGAGCATTGGGGACCACGTTTTTTTCAATTGGGAATTTTCACAGTTTAAATCCGGTGGGGATTGGAACAACGCCACTCACGAATTATTTATGAACCTTGACGATAACGAAACGGGAAGGCTTATAGTTAAACGCCTTGGCAATATTGCCACTGTTGAATTTCAGTTGGAGGACGGCAGCGCCGGCCCGGCGGCAAGTAAAGCCGAAATGGACGCGGCTGTTTTATCCGGAAGCTTTGCGGTAAATACATTTCAGGTATACAGCAACAGAACAGGTTACGTTAATGTGGACGATTTTATGGGGCGCGGCCTTAATACGAGCGAAAGAGTTAAGCTGGCCGAAGGTATGGATTTGCAGCCGTATGTACCGGCAGACCCTGCAGCCGGCACACCTGAGATACCGCGCGTTCCATACCCCAACTACGGCAGGCCGTACGGCGGCGCGTATGAAGGGGCAGATTTGCCGCAAAATTACGAAACGGGAAACTCTGTAATTAGTACCATTGCGCCCACAGACCGTTATCACCCCATGTTTATTTTAACCGGAGCGGGCGGCGGTTCTTCATTTAAATACGGCGAATACAACATCCACTTTAAATGGGACGAGGCAACCGGAGAGTTTTGGTTTTCTATAAATAACTTAATAAAGGGAAGAATTTACGATTTTACGCTGTCGTATTGGAACGGCGTGGCGGATAACCCCGTTGCCGCCGATATTGGGCAGTCGGAGAAAAAAATACTGCTTGGGCTCGCGGATTCCGCCACAACGCCTCAGGTAATACCAAGGGCAAACGGCGCGGCGGGAGTAACCGCAGACGGCAAGCCCGTTAATCCCGGCTACACCGAGGAAGTTATTTTGGATAAAACGGGAAACATTGCAGGGCCGTTTCAAGGCGTTGGTTTCGAAGGTAACGCCGGTGATGTAAGGGCGGATATAGATTTTAAGTTTACTATGCCAAGTATTTGGGACACTGCTGCGCGAAGTTTCGTGCCGATATCTGCGGATACGGATTTGAGTTATCCTCTGCCGTTTGTTATGTCACTTTCGGGAGGCAGCCGCGATATAACCATTAGCTATAACGACCTGCTTGAGCTTCCGGCAGGCGGTGGGGATAGGGCTAACCACGACTCTTGGGTTGCGCAAAACGGATATATCCCGAATTTTGAACGCGCTTCGGGCGCGAACGCGCACCAAATAACAATGCACCTGTACGATTTAGACCCGTCCACATATTTCGCCAACATCTTATGGGGAATTGAAAACCCTATGGGAAGCTTATTGGCAACGCCGGATTTGGTTCCGCTTAATAAACCCGTTTATACCTTTGTGCGCTTTGGCGTAACCGAGGACGGGGACGATTATACCCTGTGGTTTAACCCCTACAGAAGCACGCGCGGCGGTGTGGCGCAGATATACCGCGGCGTTTACGAAATATACGCAACCACCAACGAAGGTTATTCCGCCGGGGATCTTATCGGTTACGTAAATATTACCGGCACGGAGGAGAGGGGGTTTTATTCGCTGGGGTTTGACCCTGAAGAGCACGACCACGCCATGACATATCACCTGGTATTTAAACCGGAGGCTACGGGCATAGCGGATATTTCCTCACAGCATTTAAGGTTTGAGCCTTCTTTTACGCCGCCTATAGGCAGCCCGAAAATATTTAGGGCGGATATCGTTTCCATGAGGCCGTACCCGGATTCCGGCGACGAAACGGCGGAACTTATTTTGGATTTAACGTGGGATATAGGCACGCAAAACAATATTAACTTTTATTTCGACAACAACCCGCCGGGCACGGAACTTACCGCCGAATACGAATTTAGGCGCGGGCTTACAAATAAGGACGACGCCGACGACCCTGTTGCCGGTATTTCGGAGCCGTTCGTTAAGTTAGGCGTAATTATAACAAGGGATGTAACGATAAACCCAAACGGCACAACATCGGGCGCGTTTAATGTGGAATTTTATGATATTCCTCTTGATGCAAGCGAGGGTATAACGGGTAAACTGAATACAAAAGCTACGCAGGTAACCACCCTTTTAACTGAGCTTGGGCGCTACGAAGTTAAAGCGCAGATAGCCATAGACGCGGGTAAAGCATTCGATACAACTCAGAACAGGGGTTTTAAATTTTATTACCCCGGCGTTTATTTTATAAAAACCCAGCCCCGAACGGTTACGTATGAAAAAGACGGTATAACATACCAGACCGGAGCGGAAAATTTTTCGGAATCCAGTTACGACAGCATAACTCTGAGTGATATCGAAACAACGGAGATTACGCCGCCGCAGAATTTAATTGCCTCTAACCCCACGGAAACAGGGTTTACCGTATCGTGGTCGTTAGGGTGGGAGGGGCTGCAAAGATACATCCGCAACCGAATAATGCTAACAGACCCTGCGCCGGATAATATAGACAGCAAGTTGGCGGCGTTTATGAATGTTTATATAACAACCAACGAACAGTATTTGCGCGATAATTTTTCGGTTCGCGAAGAACTGGGCGATTATATGGCTTACTTAAACAACTTTGAAAGGCGTCTTGCCAATATTGCCGCAGACCCTATAAAAGTAAGGCGCGACGATATTTCTGTCAGCGCTCTTACCGGCGACGGCGTGCGTGTGGGAAACACAACTTACGAGGATACGGTTTATTTTTCGCAAGTTTCCGTGCCGGCCGAACCAACCGGCAGTATCTACCATGTAAGCCAAGTGGACGGCAAAGATTCAAGAATTTATTTAAGGCCGGAGGACGGAACAGACCGCAAGGGCGATATTATTGCGCTAACCGGGCTAAAGGTGGACCCTGAATTTTTATACAATGTTTATATGGATATGGGCAGGACTGAAAATAAGGAATTCACCCTTATTTTAGACGGCCTTGACCCTAACCAGAAGTACTATGTATATGTGGATTTGGTTTTGGATTTAAAAGAAACGGGAGAGTATACCGCGTCCAAACTTTCAAACATGGTAACAATTACAACCAAGGACGATATGGAAGTGCCGACGGGCGAGGATAAGGTACCTTCCGCCCCCATCTTTTGGTCTGAAAATGTTATGACAAATGAAGCCGATATTTTGTGGAACGCCGTTAAAGACGATACAACCGCGGGAAATACCAAAATTGAATACGAAATTATCCGCCTTAAGGATACGCAGATGCCGGATTCGCTCTTAAACGCGAGGGACCCTATGCGCGACGTTTGGGCAAACCTTGCGCATATCGCGTCTAAGGTAGGTTTAAAAACAAGCGTTGAAGCGAACAAGTTAAGCCTTTTCGACGGCACGGCGTTTACCGGTGAAAGCGAGCTTTACGAACCGTTTTTAACCGCGGACCCGTTGCGTGTTCACGATACAGACCTTTTGCCGAACCAAATTTATTACTACTATATAAGAACCGTTAAAACGCAGATAGACGCGGACGGTGCGGAAATTCCGCCGCAAGATGTGCCGCCTTTGTATTCGGTATGGAGCAGGCTTACCATAACCACCGATATTATCAAACAGCCGCTTAACTTAAAGCTGAACGATGAAATTGAGTACGAGGAAAAATCCGAAATAGTTATAGAGTTCGACGCGCTTCAGCCGCCAACGGACGAACTCGGAAGGTCAATTAACTTCCAGTATCAGCTTAAAAACGATACCGACCCGTGGGGCCCGGCGGTTTTAATGGACGCGGCAACGTTAAAGGCAAGCGCGGTAAGAGCCACAAATCCAAACCTTCCTGGTGAGGGGTACTGGCATTATATTTACAAAATATCCGGGCTTGAAGCGTCCACTTCGTACCAGGTAAGGGTAAGAATGACGGATTCTTCGGGCGATACTTCTATGTGGTCTAACATTGTGCCGTTTAGGACGGGTTTTGACAACGACGAATACGACGACGACTGGGAAACGGATAGCTGGGTTGACCGCTTAAAGGAACTTTTGGATAAGCTGCTTAAAAATCCATATTGGGTTTCAAAGAAAAGCCCAAACGAATACGAAATAATGTACCGCCCGGACAGATTCGGGCAGGTTTTAGCCGAAGCTAAGGATTCCGCAATAATTTTGCCAACCGCAAATACCGGCAGGGCAACGTATTATATACCAGCATCGGCGCTTATTTCCGCTAACGGCGCAAACAAAGGCTTTAAGGCGTCGCATGACGGTATGGATGTTTTTATTTCGCCGGGCGCGGTATCCGATGCGTATAACGACGCCATACTGAAAATGGGCAACGAATTAAAATCCAAAAACGCGCAGGATTATTTTCTGCGCATTCAAATAGACTGGAGCGAATATTTAGAGCAGGTGGAGGGCAACGAACCACTTTCAGACCAGGCAACCGTAAAGGTGGAGGTTTCCGGCGCCAACAAATTGGCGCGAACAATCGACGATGAAATTATGACGGATTTTGTGCGCAAAATAGAATCCAAAATTACGGATCCCAAGCTTAAGGAGCAAATAAGGCAAAACGTTATGGGCGAAATGATAAGCGAGGATTTTGTTAAGTATATTGAAAAAATCGTCGCGGATACCGAAACGGAGTTCGCCGGTGCGGTTAACACAAAACTTTCCGGAAGCGTTAAGCAAAACATCGCGGTTACCAAGTTCGATAAACCGATTAGCATAATCGCAAACGGTATAGACCCTAACGCTGCGGTAACGGGTTACTCCCTGCAAAACGGCTCATGGATACCTCAGGAGGCAATGCCTTACGGTCAGGGGCGGGCAATGCAGGCGGCCGCACCCGGTTCGTTTATTTTTACCGGGCGTGTTATTGAAATTGAGGGTATAGAAAAACTGCCTTACGGCGGAAATATCAGCGGTATTGCGGCTAAATACGGCCTTGACGATTTTCTTGGCGCCAACGGCGCAATAAATATGGACGATGCCGCAGACCGCAGCATGGTAATATCCTCTGTAGCCCGAATGGCCGGCGCTCCAAGAGGCTCGGACGGGGCAAAGTGGCTAAGGGACAATTTGGGTATTACAGTTTCAACAAGAAACCTGTACGGCAGCGCAACCACCGAAGAGGCAGTGTATTTGGTGATGTCGCTCTACGAAGCCAAAAGCAAAACAAAGCTTTCAACAATAAGAATACGAAACCTTGGCGCTACGGCGAATATTTCCGGAATGAATGAGAATTATAAGCAGCACATACGCGCCGCGTTTGAGCTTGGCATTTACACGAACACAAAAATGCAGCCCAAGGGAAGTATTACAATAAAGGATTTGTTTGAGATGCTCGGTAAGCTTGACGCAAAGGTTAAAATGTAGAGATGTATTATATTTTTCAAACTGTGTAAAACAACTTTGCGAGGCAGATGATAAATGATTTTATCGGTAAAAAACTTAAAAAAATCCTACGGAGCGGACGAAATTTTAACGGACGTATCTTTTATAATTGAAGAAAAGGAAAAAGCCGCGATTGTTGGCGTTAACGGCGCGGGAAAAACAACTGTGTTTAAAATTTTAACGGGCGAAACCGAAGGAGACGGCGGCGAAATTTACCTTAAAAAGGACAGCCTCATTAAATACATGCCGCAGGATATGACGGTCGAATCCGAAAAAACAATTTACGCGGAAATGCTTACCGTTTTTGGGGATATTATAAAACTTGAGGAAACAATACGATTTCTTCAGGAAGATATGGCCGGCAAAACCGGCGGGCAGTTAGAGAGTTTGCTTGAAAAATATCACCGCGCCACGGAAATTTTCGAGAAAAAAAACGGGTACGAATATAAAAGCCGTATTCGCGGAGTTTTAAAGGGGCTTGGTTTTACGGATAGTTTTGCCGAAAGCCAAATTTCAACTTTATCCGGCGGCGAAAAAACCCGTGTCGCGCTCGGTAAACTTCTGCTGTCGCAGCCGGATTTGCTTTTGCTTGACGAACCTACAAACCATCTTGATATTGAATCCGTCCGCTGGCTTGAAGGGTATTTGCAAAATTACAACGGAGCTTTGATAATAATTTCTCACGACCGTTATTTTCTGGATAAAATCGTGGGAAAAATTATTGAAATTGAAAACAAAAAATCCGAGGTTTACGAGTGCGGTTATACGGAGTTTTCAGTAAAAAAGGAAATTAACCGCGAAATTGAATTAAAGCACTACCTTAATCAGCAAAAGGAGATTAAAAGGCAAGAGGAAATAATACGCACGTTAAAATCTTTTAACCGCGAAAAATCCATTAAACGAGCCAAAAGCCGCGAAAAGCTCCTTATGAAAATGGAAAGAATAGAAAAGCCGGAAAACCTGCCGGATAAAATCCGGATAATTTTAAAGCCGCGCCTTAATTCCGGAAACGATGTGCTTTGTGCTAAGGATTTGTCCAAAAACTATAACGGCAGGGAAATATTTAAAAACGTATCGTTCGAAATTAAAAAGGGCGAAAAGGTTGCGCTTATCGGGCCAAACGGAATAGGTAAAACCACACTGTTGAAAATAATCATGAACCAAATTGCGCCGGATAGCGGCAAAACCGAAAACGGGAGCAACGTAAATACAGGTTATTACGAGCAGGAACGGATTTCGCTTAACGGCGAAAAAACTATTTTCGACGAAATATCAGATACTTACCCGAAAATGACGGTAACCGAAATACGCAACGCCTTAGCGGCGTTCGTTTTTACCGGAGACGACGTATTTAAAACCATTTCTTCGTTAAGCGGCGGCGAGGCGGGGCGCGTTAAGCTTGCGAAACTTATGCTTTCGGATTCCAACTTTCTGCTGCTCGACGAACCTACAAACCATTTGGATATTTACTCGAAGGATATTTTGGAAAACGCGATTAACAGCTACACCGGAACGGTGCTTTACATTTCTCACGACCGGTACTTTATTAATTCCACCGCCGATAAAATATTGGAGCTTGAACGTGACGGCGTAACGGTTTATTTGGGAAATTACGATTATTATATGGAAAAAACAGCAGTTCCGTTGGCGGACGGGTTAAACGTTATTAAAGGCGACAAAAAAAGCACGCGCCGCCCGGAAGCGGACAAAACAGCCGACGAAAAGAAGCGCAAAAGCGAAATTGCGAAATGCGAAAGAGAAATAGAAGCACTGTACGCGGAAATTAAAAATTATGACGATTGTCTTGAAAAAGAGGAGGTTTATACCTCACCGGAAAAATCCCACGAAATTTATGAGAAAAAAGCAAAAGCCGAGGAAAAACTAAACGAGGCGTATAAAATGTGGGAGCGGTTATCCGAAAAAAAGGTATCCGGCAATGATTAAGGGGCGTGCGCAAACGCCCCTTTACAATTTTCTGCCGGATACCCTTTTAATACTTCGTTAAAACATTCTGCAAATTTCCTTTTTATTTCTTCGTTAAAACATTCTGCTTATTTCCTTTTTAAGCCTGCCAATAATTTTCTTTTCTAACCTTGAAATGTAGGACTGCGAAATACCCAGCATATCCGCAACTTCCTTTTGCGTTTTTTCGTTGCCGTCGCCGCCTATGCCAAAACGCAGTTCCACAATCCTTTTTTCACGTTTTGTAAGCTTATCCATCGCCTTGCTTAAAAGTTCGCGGTCTACCTCATCTTCAATATTGCGGTAAATTACATCCACTTCCGTTCCCAAAATGTCGGATAGCAAAAGCTCGTTACCCTCCCAGTCCACATTTAGGGGTTCGTCTATTGAGATTTCAGTTTTTGTGCGTGTATTACGCCGCAGGTACATCAAAATTTCGTTTTCGATACACCTGGAGGCATATGTTGCAAGTTTAATGTTTTTATCGGTTTTAAAGGTGTTTATGGCCTTTATCAGCCCAATTGTGCCTATGGAAATTAAATCTTCCACATTTACGCCCGTGTTTTCAAATTTTCTGGCTATGTACACCACAAGCCGCAGATTCCGCTCAATCAAAACTGATTTTACGCTAACGTCCTCTTCGCCGCCGAGTTTGCCCAAAAGCCCCTGTTCCTCTTCCGGCGTAAGCGGCTGCGGCAAAACTTCGCTCCCTCCTATGTAATAAACCGGCTCGTAATCATCCGTGTGTCCGAATTTTATCAAAAGCGCGTTCGCGTAGTCTATAAGTTTATCGTAAAAAATTTGCGCCTGAATCATTTTAACCTCCATTACGTCAATATTTCAGGGTTTAGAAGCCCCTGATAACTCCCGTCGCCGGATAATTTAAAATTGTATATCCCTATAATTACATCCTTTACGGGGATTTTTTTATCTTCCTTAAATACCTCTACCATGTCCGGCTTAAAACCTATAAGCATTCCCTTTTGCCGCCCTATACTAACGTAGGGTATAACTCTGAGCCTTAATTTAAAATCCGCGTTCTCCAAAATCTCCAATATGTACTCAAAGTTTTCGTCCTTTTTTTCGTAATATAAAAGCTTAAGCCCATCCGGCAGAATTTCCTTTACCGCTTCAAATTCCGTAATAATTACAGGCAGTTTCCCTATAGGTTCTTTAAGTGAATTACCCGTATCCATAAGCGTGTTTATCGTAAGGTCTTGGCCTTGTGTATAAATTTTTATAATGTAAAATGTTTGTTTTTTTATAAGCACCCGTTTTATCCATCCGGCGGCAAGTTTTATAACTACATATGATATACAGGTAGCCGCGATTAGTATATTTACGGAAAAATTTCCGATTGCGAAGCTTAAGTAATTCCCAATAACACTTGTAAAGTTGGTATAATAGAAAAGCGCGATGCCAAGGCCGCCTACACAAAACGCCGATATGTGCGCAAACGCTATCAGTTTAAAAAAAACCGAGAGCTTTTTTGGGGCAAAGGTAATTAATATACCGCCCATCAGCGTTAACAGGCATGTAAAAAAATTGTAGAACCTCCTTAGCTGAGGAATGAAAATTATTAAGCAAAACAGTGCCGCCGTAAAAAACGAACCCGTAAAAATACGCCATTTTTTAACCTTTTGCTTAATTAATTTCGACGTTATCCAGAAAATAAACGCGTCCATAACAAAATTTATTATAAAAACTATGTCTGCGTATATTTCCGCCTGCATTTTGTACCACCCCGTTTCTTGGCAAAACCCGCTTTATCCGTGATTTGATTATATAAAATAGAATTAGTATTTTTTGTCATATGCGGGAGCGGACAAGTAAAAATAATACGACATTTTCTTTAGAATAAGAACCCAAGCACGGAATCGCCGGCAATTTTTTATCTTAGCTTAATACTAATTCCAATTTAAAAAGTTGAAGCCATGCCCCAAAAATCGCCGTGATTTTCGGCGTTTTGGGGCGCCGGTTTCAAACTTTTTAAACAGAATTAGTATAAGGTTTACGCGACGCTTGACGTTTCCTGTCAAGAATAGTATTATTACTTCATTCCTGCAACCGAAGCGATGCGCGCTAAAAGCCGTGCCGCCATCTATGCAACCTAAGGGAGGTTATAAAATGCCGGAAGCGCTTAAGGTTTTGATGGTTTCATCCGAGGTCAGCCCATACGCAAAAAGCGGAGGGCTGGGAGACGTTGCCGGTTCACTTCCAAAGGAGCTTATTAAGCTTGGGGTGGATTGCCGTGTCGTATTCCCAAAATACATGGAAATAAAGGAAGAGTTTCTTAAAAATATCGAGTATATCGATTCGTTTGTGGTTGGCCTTGGCTGGCGTAAGCAAAGCGCGTCCATATATAAATTGGATGATTTTGTGCCAACATACGTTGTTGAAAACGATTATTATTTCAACCGTTGGGGTTTTTACGGCTACGGGGACGATTATGAGAGGTTTTCGTTCTTTTCCAAAGCGGCAATAGAAATGCTCGCGAAAATTGATTTTAAGCCCGATGTTATTCATTTAAACGATTGGCAAACGGCACCCGCAGCGGTATTTTTAAAGGATATTTACCGTAACTTTTACTTTTATCAGGGGATAAAATCCCTCTATACCATTCATAACTTGCAGTATCAAGGTGTGTTTGGAAGAGAAATTTTAAACAACATCGGCCTGTCGGACAACTATTTTACGCCGGACAAAATGGAGTTTTACGGAAATATCAATTTTATGAAATCGGCTATACTTTATGCGGACGCCGTTTCCACCGTTTCCGAAACTTACGCCGAAGAAATTAAAAACACCGAATTCGGGTACGGGTTAAACGGTGCGCTTAAAGCGCACGACGGCAACGTATACGGAATTATTAACGGAATTGATACGGAAGTTAGTAACCCCGCTACGGATAAACATATTGCCCGCAATTTTTCGGCCGGCGATTTTTCTTTAAGGTATGAAAACAAACGCGCACTCCAGGAGGAACTTGGCCTTCCTGTATCCGACGCTCCGATAATAGCCATTATTTCGCGTTTGGCGGATCAAAAGGGGCTGGATTTGGTATCGCTTTGTTTGGATGAGCTTATGAGTATGGACGTTCAACTTGTAATTTTGGGTACGGGCGAGGGCAGGTACGAAAGCCTGTTTAAAAATTACGCGTGGCGGTATCCGCACAAAATGAGCGCCAATATTTTCTTCGATCCTAAACTTGCGCAGCGTATTTACGCATCGTCCGATATGTTCCTTATGCCGTCGCTTTTTGAACCGTGCGGGTTAGGGCAGCTTTTTTCCATGCGCTACGGTTCAATCCCCATTGTGCGCAAAACGGGCGGCTTAAACGATACCGTCACCCATTACGACAGGGAAAATAAAACCGGGAACGGGTTTGTATTTAAGGATTATTTGGCAAGCGGCATGATGTGGGCAATTAACCAGGCAATATCGCTGTACGGCGACAGGGACGAGTGGAATAATATTATGAAAAACGCCATGAACTGCGATTTTTCGTGGGAGTCATCCGCGAAGAAGTACATTGAGCTGTACAAAAAGCTGTAGGCGAGTTGAATAATTTAAGAAACTGATAAATAGACAGTTAAAAACCCTCATATATTTAGTACTAAGCTAAATATTCGGGGGTTTTTTATTTGTCAAAATTCATTACAAAAAAAGAAATTAAAAGCGCGGTTAAAATTGCGGGAGTTTATACGGGGCTTATACTCGGCGCGGGTTTTGCTTCAGGCAGGGAGCTAACGGATTTTTTTGCGCGATACGGAGTTATTTCTTACGCAGGTATTGTTTTATCCGGAATAATTTTCGCGTTATGCGGCTGGGCGGTAACGGATATCTGTGTAGTTAATAAAATTGATTCCTACGAGGATTTCAGCAAATTAATTTTCGGCAAAAGGTTAGGGGTTTTTATTGAGTACGCGGTCGCGCTGTTTTTAATCGTCCTTTTTGCCACAATGCTTGCGGCTTCGGGAGCGGCTTTCAGGGAAGCGTTTAAACTGCCGGATATGTTGGGCGTTATGCTCTGCGGTGTTTTTTGCCTTGTTATTTTTCTTTTCGGCGCGGAAGCTTTTGTTCGTATAAACGTGGTATTGGCGCCCGTTATGGTGGTGGGCGGGGTTTTTATCGGGCTTTATTCCTTTTTTACTGAAACCGTGCCGGTTTTTAAATTGTCCGGAGGCGCTTTGGTTTACAATTGGGTAACGCAATCCCTTGTATACGCATGTTATAACATTGTTACCGCAGTTTCGGTTTTATCTTGTATGAGAGAGTTTACCGTAAGCCGCAAGGCGGCGAAATACGGCGGTATTGCCGGAGGCGCGGCGCTTTCGCTGCTTGGCGCGGCGCTTTTAATACCGCTTATAGTAAATTATAACAGCGTATCGGCGTACGAAATTCCTATGATGTATCTTGTAAACATGTATTCGCGCCATGTGAAGGCAGTATACATGACGGTGCTTTTGTCCGCAATCGTAACAACCGCAGTTGGAAACGGTTACGCGTTTGTGCTGTGGCTTGGCGGAAAGGTAAACGTAAAAAAAATTTACATTAAAATTTTTGTAACCGTTTTGGCCGTGGGGATGTCGAGTTTTGGGTTCTCGTCGTTTGTGGGCAGGATATATCCGCTTTTCGGGTTTATAGGGGTTTTGCAGATTGTAAGGATTATATGGTTTTTCGCAAGAGCCTCAATTTTGAAATTTTTTTGTAATGCCCGAAAAATTAATGTATAATTACCGAAGAAATTCCGGAGAAAAAAGAATTTTTCAAGGGGGTGCATTAAGTGGATAACGGCGAAGAAAACTTAACCACCGTAAAGTGGGAGAATTTTAACACAAACTCCTTCTATTATAAGTGGCCGCAAAATTCAATTAAGGCGGATACGAAAATTGTAATAGGCAGCGGGCAAATTTTAATTATTTTTGCCGGCGGGCGTATTGAAGGTGTGTTTGAAAACCAAGGCACATACACCGTTTTAACGCAAATTATGCCCGGTTTGCAATCATATTCCGGATATTTTGCAAACGGTAATAACACGGAAATGCCTTGCGAGGTTTATCTTTTCAATAAAAAAGTTTTTTTGGTAAACTGGGAAACAAGGCAAAAGCTCATTATTACCGTGCCGGAGGTTCCGTCCGGTGTTGCGGTTGTTGCAAAGGGCGAGTTTTTTTTAGAATTTGAGGATTATCTCAACTTCATTAACCGTATCGCCGGTTTAAACGACTCCTACACAACGGAAAACTTTTCGGATGTGATACTAAAGGATGTTGGCCAGCGAATAAAAAGCGCTATTATGGAAGCCCGGATAGATACCAATATTAACGAATTTATAAAACTTCGGTTAGACGCTTCCGGCCTTGATAGCATGTTGGAGGGAGAATATAAAAGGAGATTCGAACATCAGGGGCTTAATATGTACGGTTTCAAAATTACGTCTTTTGCGTTTCCAAGCGATATTTTCCTTTTGGCAAACCAACCCGTTTCAAAATATGTTTTAAGCGAAATGAAGCTTAGAAAAATTAAGGAAGACCCTCCGGAATTTGCGGTTAATATGTATATGGAAGAGGATACCGCAGAAGAAATTGCGGCAGAAGAAACGGTTTTAGAGGAAGCTGTTGCCGAAGAAGCGGTTATAGAAGAAATTGTTACCGAAGAAGAGGAAGCAGGAGAAATTGCTGCCGAAGAAGCGGAAGCAGGGGATGTTGCTGCCGAAGAAGCGGTTATAGAAGAAATTGTTACCGAAGAAGAGGAAGCAGCCGTTGAAATACAACCGGAGCCGGCGCAGCCCGAACCGTTACCGGAAGAGCCGCAGATAAAGCAGCCGACGCAGCCCGAACCGTTACCGGACGAGCCGCCTAAACCGCAGGAGGCGGAGGCATCGCAAGCGGAAAAGGTTTTAAAACCCCGAATGCTGATACCGCCGAAGCAGCCGCGCAGCGACGTATCCCGCGGAGATTTTTTGTGTATTAAGTGCAGAAAAATGGTTAACGCGGCAATTTGCCCGTTCTGCGGGGAGCAAACGGTATAGCGGGTAATGTTTGCTAAGCATAATTAATATTAAAACTACTCACATATTTAAAAACGGCGGGGTTAAGCCGTTTTCAAAATGTGTGCAACTCATTAAAAAGGACGGATTTTATGGATTACAAAGCGAAGCTAATAAACCTTACACCCGCAAAATGCGCCGTGGATTTATCGGACGGCAGCGAGCGCGGAGAATATGTAAACCAGGATTATATCCTGCATACCTTGGGCAGGCCGCACCGCGCGGTTAACCTCATGTTTTGTTATTACCCATTAGACGACGGCTGGCCCGGAAGGGCAAGTGAGGTACACAAAAGCGACAGCGTAACTTTCCAGTGGGATTACCCCTACGACGATTATTTCCCCTACACCGGCGGAATTAACGGGAACACCGAAGGCGAGCCGTTTAAGTCTATGCGCGATGTACGCGCTCACGGGCAGGACGTTATTTTAACCCTAACGATAGACCCGCACGTGCCGGACGAGCATCTTGTTCAAATAGCCAAGGATTTAAGTACGTTTGGCAGGCTGATGATTCGCATAAACCACGAGGCAACCGGCAGTTGGTTTTCGTTTAACAAGCGCTGCACCTATCAGGAAGTTGCGGATTTCTACGTTAAATTTCACAACATAATTAAAAAGGAAGCGCCGCACATTCAAACTATTTTGTGCGCGGGCGGCGTAGAGGATAAAAATTCCGGCGAGGTGGAAAAAGAGGCGGAATTTACGGAGGCGATAAGGGCAACCGATATATGGTCGGTGGATAAATATTTAGCGCTGCATTACGGCTGGCCTTATGATGTTGCCGAGCGCGGCGGAAAATCGCATTTGCGTTACAACACTGCGGCGGTTTACGAATTCGCCAAAAGAAGCTGTATGCGCTACAAACATCTTTGCGGCGGCAAAATAAAGCCGATGGTTATGAGCGAGCTTAACGCGGACGGCGACGTTACAGGAGCGGCAGGTCAGGCGGAAATGATTAAGGAATTTATAGACATTTTAAAAGCGGACGATGAACGCTGGTTTTCGGCGTTTACATTTTATCAGTTCCGCGACAGGGGACGCTTGGGGCTTGAAATAGAGGACCCAAACAATCCGGATGTGGGAATAAAACAGCCGGTTTTGGATACATATAAAGAAATAATACACGACCCGTTTTTTTGCCCGCAGATAGTTGAAAAGGAAGAAATAAATTTCCCCGTAACGCTGCGCTGGGGCGGAGCGGAGGATGCGGAAGGTATTGCTGTTCCTCTTCATTTTGAGAAAAACCCTGTTTTCTGCGAAGTGAATTTCAACCCAAAGGACAGGTTAAACTTAATGATGGAGTTAAACGGCACATGGTTTTATAAATCGCCAAACGCAACCACTATAGATTTAATGAGCGCGTTTTACGAAAATCCGCTAAAAGGCGAGTGCGAACTTACGCTTAAAATATTCGCGCCCCCCGCAAGCGGTGAAAACGACCCATCGCACGGCGGGTCGTGGCGGGAGAATTACTTTACAAAAATAGAATCGCTTCCGAATATACGAATCCGGTTTGAACCGGTAATGGACAAGATTATCTAAAATTTCTAAGGAGAGTGTTTATGGAAAAAATTGCGGTATTAGATTGCGGCGGACAGTATACAAAAGTTATAGACAGAAAAATAAGGGAAGCGTTTGTTAAAAGCGATATCTTTCCGGCTTGGGTAAAAGCGGCGGATTTGGCCGGATACAGCGGCATAATTTTAACGGGAAGCCCCGAAAGCATTAAGGGTGCCGGTTCGCCCCGCCCGGACAGTGAAATATTTTCGCTCGGAATACCGGTGCTTGGAATATGTTACGGGATGCATCTTATAGCTGAGCATTTCGGCGGGAAAGTAACCGAGGCGAAGAAAAAGGAATACGGCGAAGCGGAAATAAAAACGGATAACACCTGCCCGCTCTTTGACGGTTTATCCAATGTGGAAACGGTGCTTTTAAGTATAGACGACGAAGTATCGCTTTTGCCGGAGGGTTTTAAAACAAGCGCGGATTTTAACGGAAGTATCGCCGCTTTTTATAACGCGGAAAAAAAGATTTACGGCGTGCAGTTTTTCCCCGAAGTTGATATGACGGTTAACGGAAGGCTTATTTTTGAAAATTTCCTTCGCAAAATTTGCGGCGTAACGGAAAATTACGCTTTGGAGGACAGGCTTGATTCGGCAATCGAACTGGTTCGTAAGCAGGTAGGCGGCGGCAAGGTTATGGTATTTGTAAGCGGCGGTGTGGATTCGGCGGTATCAACCGGAATTTTGCTTCGCGCATTGCCTGCGGAAAATATTTACGCCGTTCATGTAGACCACGGTTTTATGCGCAAAAACGAGAGCGACACAATTTGCGATAACCTTACAAGAAACGGGCTTAAAAACTTAATCCGCCTAAACGCCAAAGATATTTTTTACAAAAATTTAGAAGGCGTAACAGACCCGGAAAAGAAGCGCAATATTATCGGCGAAACGTTTATCGCGGTTCTAAAGGAAGAAATGAACAAGCTGAACTTAGACCCGGAAAAAACCTTCATAGCGCAGGGAACCCTTCGCCCGGACCTTATAGAATCCGGCAACCCGGAGGTTAGCGCACATTCGAAAAAAATCAAAACCCACCACAACGATGTGGATATTGTAAGGCGAGCAAGGGAAAAAGGGCTTATAGTTGAAACAAATTACGACTGGCATAAGGACGAGGTACGCCGTATTGCGGTAATGATAGGGCTATCGCCGGAAATAGCAAACCGGCAGCCGTTCCCAGGCCCCGGGCTTGCTGTTCGCCTTCTGCTTCAAGACGGCAAAAAAACCGTAGACTCGGCGGAAAACGAGGCGCTTAAAAAATTGGTTAGCGAAGGCGAGGGCGCGGGGAAGTTCAGCGCCGTAATGCTTCCGGTAAACTCCGTTGGCGTTTACGGAGATAACCGCACATACGCGTGGCCGGCAGCGATATATGCAAAAGGCGGCGAAGCGCCGGATTGGGCAGGAATAAATGCTGTTACAAGGAAAATAACAAATAACCTTAAATTTATTAACCGTGTTGTGTATGTTGTTGGAAGCTGCGACGGTATAGAAAACGTTAAGGCATACCCCATGTATGTTGGAAACGGCGAATGCGCGGATTTGCTTAGGGAAATAGATTATATTGTAACAAAACGGTTTGAGAATAAAAAACTGAGCCAAACCTTCGCGGTGCTTCTGCCGATAGGAAGCGCTAAGAGGTACTCGGTTGTTATCCGAACTTTTATATCCACAGATTTTATGACAGGCCGCCCCGCGCAGCTTGGAGGCGAGATATCCTTCGAGGAGTTATCGGAACTGGCGGAGGATATAAAACGCGGTTTCCCGGAAATTGAGTTTGTGTTTTACGATGTTACGGGCAAGCCCCCGGCAACTACCGAGTGGGAGTAGGAAATGCCCCAGTATCTAAGTCTTTGATAGTTGCGGGCTTTACCGAGTACACCGATTCTTTGAAGCATATAAAGATAACTTATTTGTGTCACCACTGGTGACACAAATAAGTTGGGCGAACCATTTGATAATTCATTTAGTAATAAAGGGGATTAAGTAAAAAGAGTTTTACGTCTTGCTCTTTATTAAGGGGAAATACAGCAAGCGAGAGTTGGTACGCAAATAAGTAGCGCATATTATGATAAGTGTTTAAGGGGGGTTAACGTTGACGACGCTAAATCAGCTTCTCATTGCGGAAGCAACCGAATATGAATTCAAGTCCGCTGTAGAGGCAAACAAGCCGCGAAGCTGGCTAAAGACAATCAGCGCGTTCGCCAACGGTGTGGGCGGCAGCTTATATTTCGGCGTGTCCGACGAGGGTGTTGCAATCGGGTTGGATAACGTTCACAAAGCCGCCAAGCAGGTTAGCGAACTTATAAAGGCAAGAATTGAGCCTGCAATTAAAAAAGTTGTGCTTGAACCACAGAATGCAGACGGTAAGGACATACTCCGCGTCCGGGTTTCCGGCGGAGAAAATACTCCTTATTACTATACAGGTGACGGCACAAAGATTGCCTATTACCGAATCGGAAATGAATCCGCGCAAGCGCCCGCCGCAGTTTTGAATGAACTGCTCCTGAAAGGGCTTCACGAAACTTTTGACGCACTCGAAACGAAGTATCGGTTCTCCGATTACAGCTACACACTATTCGAAGCGACATATAAACAGAAAACCGGGTTTACCATTGATAAGCCGAGGGACTACCGTTCCTTCGGAATGCTGATGGGCGACGAAGCACTGACTTATGTTGGTGCGCTTTTTGCCGACCAATGCCCGATTTATCAGTCGAAAATATTTTGCACCCGCTGGAACGGATTGAAAAAGGGCGGGCTTTATGTTGATGCCCTTGATAACGACGAGTTTCAGAGCAATGTCATTTCACTTCTTACGGACGCTTTAAAATTTGTGCGCCACAACTCGTCCGTCAAATGGAAGAAGACGGGGAACGGCAGAATTGAGATGCCGGATTACCCGTCCGAGGCTGTTCACGAAGCGATAGTAAACGCCCTTGTTCACCGCGATTATATGATTAAAGGAAGCGAAATTCATGTGGATATGTATGACGACCGCCTTGAAATAGTTTCGCCCGGCGGTATGCCGGACGGCAAGCGGATACAGGACTTGAACTTTGATGATATTTCGTCGATTCGTCGAAATCCAATGATCTGTGACCTTTTCAGCCGTCTGAAGTTAATGGAGCGCCGCGGGAGCGGTTTGCGCAAAATCATAGACCAGTACCCAAAAGATGCTGCGCCATCGTTTAGATCCACGGAGCAGTCTTTTGTTGTGACTTTAAAAAACTTGAATTACGGAAAAACATCTACATCAGATGACACCGATGATGACATAGAAAATGACATAGAAAATGACATAGATATTGATATAGAAAGAAATACTGCGAAAATCTTGAACATTATTCTTGACACACCCAAAATTACACAAAATCAACTGGCTAACAAAACAGGTTTATCAGTAAGCACAGTTGCCCGTGAATTAAAGCGACTGCGTGAGAGTAATGTTATTCGCCGCGTTGGTTCGGACAGATCCGGCTATTGGGAGATTGTGAAATAAGATGAAATCGTTGAAACAATCGCCTTAAATGATTAGAATAGTAGCATTATCTATATCGCAGGCAATGGCGGTGCGGCTGTTCAAAGGGAGCAAACAATGATCACCCTTTCAAACATCAACAAAACCTTTCGCGTAACCAAACGACAAGCAGGCCTTACCCGCGCGGTAAAGGCCTTGTTTTCGCGCGAATATGAACTTGTTCGCGCTTTAAGCGACGTTTCTTTTACAATACGGGACGGCGAAATGGTGGGGTATATCGGTCCTAACGGCGCGGGGAAAAGCACGACGATTAAAATTATGTGCGGCATTTTAACGCCGGATAGCGGCACATGCGATATAAACGGGCGCACGCCGTGGAAGGAACGCGTAGCCCATGTTCGCGATATCGGCGTTGTGTTTGGGCAGCGCAGCCAGCTTTGGTGGGATGTTCCCGTTATAGACAGCTTCGAGCTGATACGCGATATTTACAAGGCGGATGAAAAAACGTATAAAAGCAGCCTTGACGAATTAACCGCGCT
>JAISVZ010000192.1 GCA_031271295.1 Clostridiales bacterium
CAATCACAAATTCAATTTGCGGAAGGTAACTTCCTGCCGCCAACGCAAACTCCGCCCCTTTTGATAACCCATATATGCCAACTTTTTTATAACCTTCATCCTTAAGCCAACACACGGCAGCTTGAACAATCTCTATCGGAATTAAAGAGAGCGTTTTCGATGTGTTCTTTGTTTTCCAGTAGGATAGTGCGAAAGAAGAAACCCCGCAAGCCGAAAAAGACTCGGCTATTTTAGCCGCCCATTTTATGCCGCCGTCGCTTCCGCTAACGACAATTATGACCTTATCCTTTGCATCTGACGGATAATGCAACCCTTGAAAACTTTTGTTATCAATATAGAGCATGTAACTCCACCTTCTTGCGCGTAAAATAAAAATTTTCGCCCCCGTTTTAAGCGCGCATCAGCTATTTTCCCTATAAACCTTATTGTAGAACCCGTCAATCTCCGTAAGCAGCGCGTCAAACTTGGGCATTTCGTCGTTACCGATATCATACTTAATATTTATAATTCTGTTAAAAATATCTTCTTTTTTAAGAACGCTCATGGGGATACCCATGGATACCAATTTTTTCGCCTTCTCATAAAGCGCCAAAATAACTTCCATCATGCGCTTTTGTTTTTCCAGCGGCACGTAGGTATCAAACGTGTGATACGCGTTTTGCTGCGCAAAGCCAAGGCGTACAACCTTCGCAAGTTCAAGCACAACCTTTTGGCTGTCCGGCAGAACGTCGGAGCCGATGAGTTTTACAATCTCCATCAAGTCGCTTTCCTCTTGAAGAAGCTTTAATATTTCCGTGCGGTACTTTAAAAATTCCACGCCTACGTTTTTGTTGTACCAGCCTTCCAAATCGTCTAAATATTCGGAATAACTTGTAAGCCAGTTTATAGCCGGAAAATGCCGCGCGTAGGAAAGGTTACGGTCAAGCGTCCAAAAACAGCGCACCAAACGTTTGGTGTTTTGCGTAACGGGCTCGGAAAAATCCCCGCCTTGGGGGGATACCGCGCCTATTATTGTAACGGAGCCTTCCGTGCCGTTCAAATTTTCCATATAACCCGCGCGTTCGTAAAAGGTTGCCAAACGGGAAGCCAAATATGCGGGGAAACCTTCCTCCGCAGGCATTTCCTCCAGCCTGCCGGAAAGTTCCCTTAATGCCTCCGCCCAGCGGGATGTGGAATCCGCCATAATAGCGACGTGATACCCCATATCGCGGTAATATTCCGCTATCGTAACTCCGGTATAAATACTCGCTTCCCTTGCCGCCACGGGCATGTTCGAGGTGTTGGCAATAAGAGTTGTGCGCTCCATTAACGCTTTGCCTGTGCGCGGGTCCTTAAGGTCGCCGAATTCTTCTAAAACTTGTGTCATTTCGTTGCCGCGTTCGCCGCAGCCAATATAAACAATTATATCCGCGTTAGACCATTTCGCTATTTGGTGCTGGTTCATGGTTTTGCCCGTGCCGAAGCCGCCCGGAAGCGCCGCCATGCCGCCTTTTGCCACCGGAAAAAGAGCGTCCATAATTCGCTGCCCGGTAATTAACGGTGCGCTTACGGTGTTTCGCTTTTTAACCGGGCGCGGGGTTTTAATTGGCCATTCCTGCGCAAGTTTAATTTCAAACCTCACCTTTGAATCGTTTTCAACAACCGCTATGGTATCGTTTATGGTATATTGCCCGTCCGGTTTAACTTCCGTTACCTTGCCGGAAACAAACGGCGGTATCATAACCTTGTGGGTTATGCTTGAAGTTTCCGGCACATTAGCCGCAAAATCCCCGCCTTTAACTTCCTGACCCTCTTTTAAAAGTATTTGCGTATCCCAAAGTTTTTCGGTATCCAAATTTGAAACGTGTACGCCTTTTTCTATAAAAATACCGGATTCTTCTTTTATGGCTTTAAGCGGGCGCTCTATCCCGTCAAAAATATTCGAAACAATACCGGGGCCGAGCGTTACGGATAACAGTTTTCCGGTTTTTACAACAACATCCTTCGGTTTAAGCCCGGAGGTATCCTCGAAAACCTGTATTGTCGCCTCTTCTTTCGTTATTTTTATAACCTCGCCTATAAGGCGCGATTTCCCAACATATACGGTTTCCGACATGCGAAAATCGTCGCAGCCTTTCGCGGCTACAACCGGCCCGTTAATACCCGCTATAATTCCGGCTTGCTCCATTTTAAAAGCACCCCGCTTTTCCTCTTTATTCAGCCTTTTAAAATATCGTATTGCGCTTGAAACCTTAAAATTTCAATTTACAAGCTTTCTTTCTTATTCAACCTTAAAAATATTCGTATCGCGTTTGGAATCCCTAAGTTTTAATTTATAGGTGTTATCCATAAACGCGTTGTTATTGTACTTTAGTTTGTAGCCGCCGATAAAATCCTCGTCCGCTTCGGCGAAGGTTATTTCGCCTACCGGTATTTTACCCTTAATATGCTTTAAATCATCCTCCATGAGAATTATTTGCGCAGACCAAACATCCAAACAAACGCTTTTAAGTTCCTCAAGTAAATTTACCTTGTACTGCGAAGTTTTAACATACTCGCGCAGTTTTTGCTCCACGTTTTTAAATATTTCATCCTGCAATTTGCCCCTTAATTCAATAACGTCGCGTTTTGCCTGAGTAGCCGCCCTTATTTCTTCTCTGCTGGTTTGCTTTTTAGCCTCAAAATAAACATCAATTAATTTGTCCTTGGCGGCGGCTTCCGCTTTTAACTTATAATCTCCGCAAACCGTTTCAAATTCCGCCTTTAAATCGGCGTTTACTTTATTTTGCTGGTATGTTGCTTCATCCATTGCAATTCTCATGAAATTATCCAACTTTTTTTCTACGTTCATACCGCACCTTCTTTTATTACATTTTTACCCCTATTGCCTCGCGTATATAATTAGTTATAAACTCGGCGGAACGGCCGGAGCCGTGTCTGTCCGGAATTTCCACAACGAGCGGCAGGGTCCGGTTAATTTTAAGCTCCATAATAAGATCCGGAAAAAGTTTTGCCAAATTTTCTACAATCAGCAAAATGCCAATGTCCTTATCCGCCATAACAAGGTTAAGCTGATTTTTAAGTTCGTCCGCGCCGTGCACCTCCGCGCCTTCAATACCCGCAAGCCTAAGCCCTATTCTTGTATCCAAATTGTCGCTTATGCAATAAATTTTCAAGTTTTCACAACCTAACTGAAAAGTATCATCAACGAAATAAGAAAGCCGAAAATTGAAATACCTTCCGACAAACCAACGAAAACTATAGCCTTACCAAAGATACCCTCGTTTTCGGAAATAGCGCCTATTGCGGAGGACGCGGAAGATGCAACCGCAATACCCGTACCTATTGAGCCAAGCCCGGTGGATAGTGCCGCCGCGATATATTTAAGCCCGTCGGCGCCCGCTTTTGCGGCGGATTCCGCAACCGGCTCCGCCGCAAAAGCCGTGCCGGAGAAAACGAAAAATACCGAGAAAAACAGCACCGAAAAGAAACTTAAAAGATTTACCGCCAAAGAAAATTTAAACCTTTTTTTGTTGCGCGCGCCGGAAAAAAAGTAAAGAGCGGGAAAAGCGATGCACATAATAAGTGCGGGAACTGTTAAAAACACCATAGTAATTACCCTCCTGATTTGTTTTGTATACTTAATTTTTTATGTCCTTATAAGCAATGAGTTCTTTTCCGCCGCCCTCGTAATAACGGCTGAACATTTCGTAATACTGCAAACGCATTGTTTGAATAAAAACGATTAACCCCTCAAGCGCCATAACAAAGGCGTTGCCTAAAATTATTCCTATAAAATTTGTGCTTCCGTTTTCAGCGCCGGATAGCATCATAACCACACTCATAAGCCCCGCGTGGCAAATTGCGTACCCCGCAATTCTTACAAAGGAAAGCGTATTTGTGAAAAAACTTAAAATTACCTCCACAAGTTCCATAACGGTAACAAACGCGCCCATGCCGCCGCCGCTTTTTTGTTTCTTTTTGCGTTTGCGCCCATTTCCTCCGCCCGTTACAAGTTCCGTAAGGGGCTCTTTAAACGCTATAGCCGCAAGCGGAAGCCCAACCGCCAAAACAATTACTGCGGCGGGAATATTTATTTTGAAAACAACTATAGCGAGTGCGCAGGCAATTACCGAAATATAAAACAGCATTCCGGCAATACCGTTACTGCCGAAGAGCATTTTTCCAAGTTGCTTTTTCTTTGCCGCGTTGGCTATGGAATACCCCATACATACAAGTATTGTTACCGCTCCGAGCGAAATTGAAAACATAACCATTTTCATAATATCTTCCGCCGGTTTTATAATGTGGCTGTGCAAAATATCCTCGAACCCGAATACACTTCCGTACAAGAAGCCGAACACAACCGAGGAGATGCCAACAATTCCAAGAATTGAACCAAGCGCCATCTTCTTAAACTTATAAAGCAAAAACCCGGCGGCCGAAAGCACCGCGCCCTGCCCAACATCGCCGAACATCATGCCGAAAAACAGCGAATAGGTAATTGCCACAAGCGGAGTAGGGTCAAGCTCGCCGTAAGAGGGAACGCCGTACATTCGAATTAAAAACTCGAACGGCCTAAATATTATATTGTTTTTAAGTTTCGTTGGGGGCTTGCTTAGTATTGAATCGTTATTTGTTTCCAAAATAAGAACAACCCCCTCGTCCTTATCCACCTCTTCGGAAAGCTTGGCCGCGTCAGTTTCGGACATCCAACCCATAAACATAAAATACCCGTATGAAGTTTTGCCCGCGTATTTGCGGCACTCGTAGCAATAATACATATCCTTTACAAAACGGCACGCGGCGGCCATTCTTTCATGCGTTACGCCCACGATATCAAGTAAATCCTCAACGTATTCGGCGGCTTTGCTGTTGGCGTTGGCAATTTTACCCCTTAAAATAAACATGCTGTCCTCAGGGGTTCCAAGCAACTTTGTTCCGCCAACTTCCGCGGGAAAATCCACAGGTTCGAAGTGCAGCGAAGAAAACATTGCCTCAACCTTTTCGCGGAACGGTTTTGGCGTAAAATACACACACCACACGTTTTCGCCGTCGTTATCGAACTTTTCAAATAAAATATTCGCGTCGTTATACAAATACGCCTCAAACTGCATGAACCCGCTTAACGGAATTTTGCCGAAAACGCAATCAAAATTTTTGAACTTCGCCAAATCCTCAATATTAAAGTGCATATTGGCGAAATGCGAAATTACATCCAAAACTTTAGCCCATTCACCGCGTTTTTCATCGAACTTTTTAAGCTCCGATTTTTGGGTGTCAAGAGCGTCAACAGCTCTTGTTATTATGTTTTCGGCTTCTTCTTTTTGAATTGGATATAACTTGCCGGAATAGCTTAGCGCCGTTTCGGCAAAATTCTTCGAATCCTCAAAGAGGCGAACGTATGGGTTCGGGTCTGTAAATGCTTCAACATTTTCGGAATTATAAAGCTCTTTTGCCGCATATTCCAACTGAATTTCATAGTTTGAAATATAGGTTTCTATAACCCTGTCGATTTCATTTACAGGTCCGGCTAAGTTTATATATTTCATTTTCTCTATCAAACCTGTACCCCCTGTTCTTACTCAGTATAAGTTTATACCGCAGTTTTTTATACTTACCGTTTTTCCGGGTAATATATGTGCTTCATGCACTCCTGCGGGCTTAGGCCGTAGCGCACGCTTTCGATTATATTTGTTATGTTGTCTATTTCGAGCTTTTTAAGGAAAAGGTAATGCATTGCAAAAACAGCGCCGCTTCCCGTTGCATTAAAAGTTTTTGAATAAACCGACTCCATTTTTTGATAATAACCGGATTCGAGCGAGGTTGCTTCATTAAATATGTTTTTATAGCGTGAAATTAAAACTTTGTTTAAAACATTCTGGTTTTCCAAATCCTTTTGCGAAACGAGGTTAACCAAATCCTGCGCTTTAAGCCTGTAGTTTATAGGAATTAAAAAAGCATAAACCGACTCTGGAGTAAATGAGTAATATCTTTTAAAGCGGTAAACCCACATGATATTTCTCAAATCTATTTGAGTTCCGATTATATGCTCTATCGCCCTCCTTTCGCTTCCCGTAAATAATTTTCGTTTATCCCATAAGTTCATGTAGTAAAATAAATCAAGCTGCATTTCCAATTGAAAAATTGTGGCGTCGCGGTTATATATGCGCATAAGCGGTTTGTAATAACTTGTACCGCTTAAATTTTCCATAAAACCGGATATCGTTTTGGAGTTTATCAGCTTTGATAAGTTCGGCATGTACGCGCTTACCTTTTCGTTTAGAAGCTCTTCCTGCGAAAAATCTTCGGTACGCTCGCCCAAAACCAAACCGAGAATTATTTTAATTAAATTAATTTCGTTGTCCATAAAAAAAGCTTCAAGAAATTTGCAAAATTTGTAACCTGTTACGAACTTATGAAGCCGCATATAATCGTCGAACAGTGATAAGTTTAAACTGCGTTCAATACGCGCGCGTTTAAGCCTTTCGCCCTCAAGATTGCGCATTACGCCGGCGTAGCCGGGAAGCTGCTTTATATGCCGCCCCGCTTCAATTACGCTTTTTGTGCCTGAAAGCTTTTCAAAATCCTCATAACTTAAAAACCTTGAGTGCATTGCGTGGATTTTTGTGTTTAGCGCCGCGTACTCCATTAACCTCACCGCCGAATTTTCGCATTTTTAGAGTTTACTAACTGATCAGTCCCTTTTTGCAAGTATAATACTGTTAAAAATCTCGCCTTCCGTTTTTTCGTGAATTTGGTTATAGAGGCTTTTAATTTTTTCTACTTTTTCAAGGGCATCAGCTTTTATTTTCTCAAGCTTTTTTTCCGATTCAATTTTCGCCATTTCCTGTAATTTGTTTGATTTTTCGGAAGTTTCAGCGGCAATTGCATCGTCTATTTCTTTTTTACGTTTGGCAACGAGATCCGGAAAATTGCGAATTTGTTCGTCAGTTTTAAGAGTTACCTCTTGCACCTTATTTTCTATTTTGATTAGCTCGGTAATAATTGATTCCAACAAAACCACCCTCCCAAATCTCAAACATTTTTTACATTATATCCTACTTGAAAATAAAATCAAGCAAATAATCAGTGAATAAATAACAAATAAACCTAAAAATGTTGGAAGTAATAAATTAGGAAAGAAAATTAATTAAGCCGGAAAATTAAGAAAAGAGAACTTAATTGTGCGCAGATATGATTGATTAGAATTAGATTATATATGGAAACAGCGGTTTTACTTTAGGGGGTTGCGAATCATGAATGAGTGCAAACGTAAAACCGCTGAAACCAACGAGAAAAACATTGCGAATACGCTTATCTCTGTACTCGTTCGTTAGTATAACACATAAATATATGCTTGTAAATGGCTTGTAAATGCAACATTTTGCAGATGTTGAAAATCTTTCGAAATTTTTTTTCAATTTAAAAATTTATTGATTTTCCGCATGAAATGTATTACTCTATCAGTAAGGCACCGCAAAAAACCGCGTGATAATAATATATTATCATAGCATAATAATTCGGGAAGAAAACCGCAATTTATATCAGCGACTGTCTGTCGCGCATTAGGAGGCTTTTTAATGGATAACGAAGAAAAGACCACTGACGAGATTAAAGACACACAGCCGGTAAATAACGGCAACGGCCCGAAAAAACCAAAGCGAAAAAATTTACTGATAATTTTCGCGATTGTGTTTTGTTTGATAGCGGCGTCAGCGGCTTATTTTGTTCTGTATTTAAACAAAAACAAGAAGGACACGCCCGCGGACGGGTTTGTTGCGCAGTTTCCTTCGGGCGAAACCGATTCTGCCGCCTCATCCGTTCCGGATTCCGCTGCCGTAGCGGAGCAGCCGGCAAACCAAAACGACGCTGAAAATTCTTACTGGGAAGTTTCCGACAATCCGGAATACCCGGAGCTTGCCGGGAATTTTACCGTTTTGCCTTCCGCCGTATCCGACATTTCAATTATTCCGCTAAACTCAACGCCCCAAGGCGTAGCCGCGAATTCGCAGTTCGAAATTACAACCGGCGGCGTTTCCATGGACGAGTTAAAGTCCTATCTTTCCGTTAAAAGCGGGGAAACTTTTACGTTAACCAAGCAGGAAAAGGATTCCGAAAACACTTATCTTTTAAGCTTCGATACAACCTTAAAACACAACAAAATTTACAATTTAATATACAGCCCGCCGGAAAAAACACCGTCGTCATACGCGTTTCAAACCGAGGATACCTTCCGCATTGTGGGCACCACGCCGGATACAAACACATACGGCGTGCCGGTAAATTCCGGAATTGAAGTTGTTTTCAGCCATGAAATAACCGGCAATTTTTCGGATTATTTTTCTGTTACGCCGAATGTTAACGGTGAGTTTAAGCAAGTTGGCGCGCGTTATATTTTCGTTCCGGAAAAGCTTAATTACGGAACGTCGTATACGGCAAGCATAAAGCCCGGCATAACAAGCGAAAACGGAGATAAATTGGCGTCCGGTTACGATTTTACGTTTAACACCGAATGGAGCGATTCGTCGTCGTCGCAAAAAGGTATTGAAATAAGCGGCAAATCGCATGAAACATTTTTACCGTGGGACGACGTTTATGCGGGAATATACGCGGAGGATTCTTTGCTTTCGGCGGATTATTCCGTTACCGTTTACGATATGAAAACACCGGATAATTATATAAATTACGATTTAACAACCGGCGAAATTCCCCGGGACGCGGAAGTAATTGAGCAGCTAACCACAAAACTTGAAACTCAGCAAACCGGCAGTTATTACGAATCTCACTATATTTTGCTTGGTAAACCTTTGCCGGAAGGTTGGTATATGCTTGATATCCGCACAAAGCAGCCGTCCGGCGAGGAGTATTCGGCAAAAAAAATGATACAGGTTTCGCCGGTATCCGTGTATTCGCTTTCAATAGACGGCGAAATTTGCTATTGGGTTAACGACGCGGTAACCGGAATGCCCGCGCCGGGCGCAAAAATAACATCCGGCTCACTAAATGCCGTTACCGGAACCGACGGCACTGCAATAATTAAAACCGCGCTTTACGAGGATGTTGTTACTAAAATAGATTACGCCGATTACGGCACATTCGTTTACACAAACACAACCTACACTCCGAAAGAACTTTCAGCATCCGGCAAATACTTGGCGTATATGTATACCGACAGGGATTTTTACCGGGAGAACGATACAATTGATATTTTCGGCGTTATACGCGCAAAGGAAGGGTATGCTTTAACCGAAAGCGATACCGTTACGCTGAAACTCGGCGATATGCGGGAAGTTTCCCTTAAACCCGATTCTTACGGAGTTTACAGCCTAAAACTTCCGGTAAGCGGAATGTACGGTTATGTGCCGCTTGAAATATATATTAATGAAAGCCTGCTGTTATCAAAGCACGTTACGTTTACAAATTACACGAACGACAGTTACGTATTATCTTCCGAAACCAACAGGCTTGCCTATTTTTTAGGTGAGGAAGCGCAGTTTTTGCTTACCGCCGAAACTTTTGATAAATCTCCGGTTGAAGGTTTAAAACTTTCCTCGTCCTATTTCGGAGAAATGAGCGTTGTTACGGATTCTACCGGAACCGCGCAGGCAAAAACCAACATTAGCCCCGGTCACAGCTATCAGAATTGGCGTCCGTCTTGGGAATCCGTGTACTTTTATTCCGCGAGCGATTCCGAATCTTCCCAGAGCGTTTACAGCCCGGTTGTTATTATTCCCTCCGATACAATGCTGACATATGAAAAAATTACGGATAATTCGTTCGAATTTTCCGCAAACAAAATTGACCGGGAAAAGTTAGAGCAGCATTACAAAGGCGCTCCCGTTTATTCGCATTTGGATGAGCAGTATTTCACCGGCGAGGCAACGGATATAGAATTTATTGTGGATATTGAAAAGAACGAGATAGTTAAAACATTAAGAGGAGAAAGTTACGATTTTATCAGTAAACGCAATATTTCCTATTACGATTATGATACCGTAACAACGCCGTACGATATGTATTCCGTAAGAACCCGAAACGGCAAGGCTGTGCTTGATAACCTGCCGGAAAGTACGGATCCTCTTATATATTATTCGGTTAAAATTCTGTATACGGACAGCAAAGGGTACCCCATTACCCTAAACTTGGGTTACGGAAATAATAATATCTATTACGGCGACGATTCCGGCATTAGAAATTATTACCTTACCTACGGCGAGGATTACCGGGGCTTTTCGGTAGGCGACAGAGTTAATTTACGTTTAGCGGATTTTAACAGCCAAACAGGCGGGGAAATAACGGACGGCAGGCTGCTTGCGATACTTACGCGCGATAATATAATTGAAGCCGCTGTTGGCAGCCCGTCCGAAACGCCGGTAACCTTTACTCAGGATTGTATTTCGGACGCAAATGTTTTCGGCGCGTATTTTGACGGTAAATATATTTATCCCATATCGTATCCTGTTTCGCTCTCTTACAATCCGGAGGATATGAAGTTAAATTTTGATATATCCTTCGACAAAGAATCGTATAAACCGGGAGACGAGGTTAACGCGGAAATTAAAGTTACGGACAATGAAGGAATTGCGAAAAAAGCTGAAATTACGGTTAGCGTGGTTGACGAATCCAGCTTTTTGGGGCAGGCTCACGAAGCGAATTTACTTGAGAATCTCTACGGAAGTTCCTATTCATATTCAAGTTACGCTTCGGGATGGCGGCGTTACACGGTTTATTCGTCGTATATTCAAAGCGGAATAAATTCGGACGCGTCGAACGCGGGCGCGGAAATGGGCGGCGGAGGCGAAAACACCACTCTTCGCAAGGATTTTACGGATAACCCCGCGTTTTTAACGGTTGAAACCAATGACAGCGGCACGGCAAGCCTTAACTTTAAGCTTTCGGACGCGGTAACATCGTGGAGGGTAACGGCTCTTGGAATTACAGCCGACGGGTTCGCCGGAAGCGAGAAGGAAAATATAACGGCAACACTGCCGTTTTACGTTAGCATGGTTATGTCGCCGGAATTTTTAACGGGCGACGAAATTGGCGTTTTCGTAAAATCCTACGGGAGCGAATACAAATATAACGATCAGCCGGGTTCTTACACGTTGGAGGTTTTTAAAGGAAACGAAACGGTTTTTACCGAAACCAAAGAAACGCCGGTGTACGCTGAGTTTAACGCCGGGCAGCTTGAATCGGGAGAATACACGGTTAGGGTAAGCGCGGAAAGAAGCGGCAATACCGACGCTATGGAAAAGCCGCTTAGAGTTACCGAAAGCGCGCACAAAATTCCTCTTACAAGCGAACAAACCCTCTCTGAAATATCGCAAGCGCCGGAAAAAATCGACGTTTTGGATTTGCCGGTTAAGGTAACTCTTACAAACGGAGATATCCGCCCCGTAATGCGTATTTTGGCATCGTGCATCCAGGGCGACACTTACCGCACCGACTACATGGCGGCAAGAGAGTACGCAACTTATTTTTACAGCAGTATGTTGGATTTTGACGAAACGGACGAGGATTACGCTTCCGAGCTTAAAGCTACGCTTAGGGATATGTACGGAATACCGCAAATAACCTACGAAGCCGCGGATTATTTCTATACCGCGCGTTTTGCCGCAAGTTTTCCGGAGTTTGTAAACGCCGAATATATAGCGAACTATATTTATTATGAAGGCGGTTTATACGCAAATTCCAAACCGGGTTTAGTTACCCCGCCCGCAGACGATGAAGCCGAGCTTAAAAGAGCCGCGGGTTATTTAGCTTTAGCGGCGCTTGGAAAGCCCGTGCTTTTGGAAATTAAAGATCAGGTTGAACTAATCAGAAACAGCGATAACAAAGAAATTTTTACAAATACTCACAACGGAAACATGCGCGTATTATATTACGCGGCGGCTCTTTCGGCGCTTGGGGATACGTATAGCGCAAACAACCTGATAACCGAATTCAAGCCGATGCCAAAATCCGCAAGGATGGCGCAAAACGTTGATACCGTCCGCCGCGAGGAAATAGATACGTTAGCTCTCTACATTTATACGGCCACAAACCCAGGTTTGGCGTTCGAATACCTTAAAACCAAAGGCGAAAACAAATATGTATCCGACGTGAGCGAAAAAATAAACTTCCTTAAAAAAGTGTCGTTAAACTCCATGACAGTTTCCGAGGTAGTTTACACACTAAACGGCGAGAGCAAAACCGAACAGCTTAAAAACTTCGGCAGGGTAACGCTTGATATATCAAAGGAGCAGTTTGAAAGCCTTAACCTTACAAACTTATCCGGAACAACGGATATAAACATTGGGTATTACAGCGACGGCACTTCTCTTTCACCCGGCAAAGGCAACATAAGCTTTACCAAGGAAATTACCGAAAGCGGCGGCAATTATTCGGTTACTTTTAAAGGAACAATGCCGCAGTTAACAACCGCCGGTTACTATACCATTTTCGACAGGCTTCCAAGCAACATGCGGTACTTGCCCGTTCGAAACGAAAATTACTCTTCTTTTGCGTCGAATCCCGAAGGGCAATTGGTAAATATAAGTTTCTATTTCGACCCGGAAAAAGGCAGAAATTTTTCGGTGTCATATTCCGCAATGAAGGTTTCAAACTTTAACGCGGTAGAAGGCAAGGCTTATATAGTAAGAAGATATTCCGACGACAGTGTTTGGGGAGTAAGTGAGTGAGGCTGTGTGTTGCGGATTCTGTTTGGGGAGCATGTGAGTAATTGATGTTTAAGTTTCTTTTTTCATTTTGCCTGTGCGCTTTGCTTTCCGTACAATCTATTACGGAGAATGCTTTTAAAAATTCAATTAAAAACCCGCGTGAATACTCCTGTGAAGGAAGTGTTCGCGCGGGAGTTTTGCCGCACCACTTAACAGCCGCTCAAATTATCAGCGGCTTTTTTGAGCTGATAAAAAGCGGCGGCGAAAAGTACGATACGGTAATAATTGTTGCGCCCAACCACAAGGGGGATTTGGCGGATATTGTAGTTACGGAGGATGGTTGGAATTTTGGCGGAAACGGGAAAGTTTCCTGCGATACCGAACTAATTAAGGCGCTTCTTGATAAAAAGGGAAGGGGATTGGATGTTATTGAAAACCGCAGCCGCGTTGAAACAGACCATTCCGCATCCGTGCTTATACCCTACGTTAATTATTATCTGCCAAATGCCGAGGTTGCGACAATACTTGTAAGCCGCACAATGACTTTACAAGAAACGTTGAATTTTTCCAAAACGCTGAACGCCCTTTTAAAGAACAGCGAAAAAAACGTTCTGCTTTTATGCTCTATAGATTTTTCGCACTATTTGCAGCCGCGTGAGGCAATGGAAAACAACGAAACCGTAATTGAAGCGATGGAAAACAGCGACTACGAAAAAATACATGAGTTTTCGAATAATTATGCAGACAGCCCCGCCGCGCTGATTGTTTTCCTTGAATTTTTAAATGAAAACGGGCTTAAGGCGGAAATTTTGGACAATACGGACGCCTCCGAATTTATACCGGGCGTGCAGGAAACTACTTCGTATATTGTAATTGGCGGGGTTGACGGCGTTTGCGGCACTTGAACATTTTTCGGGAAATTGGTCGTTTGTGTTTAGTGACGTATTAATCCCCTAATTTAATAAATCCGCAAATATTAATGAAAGTTTCGGATCATCCCTCACTATTTTCCGTTTAAATGCCGCGAAAGCCGACGACCTGCTAATTTCTTTCTTTATCATAATGTCGTAACCTAAGTCCGGTTCTTCGCTATAATTTTTTATGTACTGATAGAAAAGACGTATATTAGGTAATAAGTGTTCGTTACGGAGATTTGAACATTCTATTTCCTTTAATTCAGTAAGCCCTCCGTTGTAAACAAATTTTAGCAATTCTGATGTTTGAATGGCGGCGCTGTCTGTGGTTAACAATTCTACGCTTACGCAGTTAATAAGATCGTCTGATATATCAATTGACAAAGCAATATGCTCTTCCGGGTCGCTTTTTGTTGGGTCAAGAATGTTATCATATTTTGCAAGCTTAGTATTATTGCAATGACCGCAGGCAATAAAAAGGTTATTCCAATCGTACTTTAGTTTAGGGTCTTTGCGGTGAGGTATGATGTGTTCAACATTTATTGTACTCGGCTTATCTTCGCAAATATAGCATTTGTTGTAGCAATCTGCGGCAAGGGTTTTAAACACAACGTCTTTGCGATAATCATCTGCGGATGTTATCGTAATACCCGGCGGTAAAGGTGTTTTAGATAGCTGAACCATTTTTAGCTAACCTCCTTTTTCTTTCGAGGTTTTCATATGCGAGATAAAGTTCGGTTGAAGGTATTGCTCTAACCTCTATTTCAGCCTTTGCCTGTAAGAACTCTTCGTTTTCTTCCGGTGAGCGCTTCTTTAGGCACAATTCTTTATACCGTTTAAAATATCTTATTAGTTCATTTGAATACATACTCGTTCCGAGAAACGACTCAACCACAGCATCATACGAATAGAATTTCGGGTTTTCAAGGTATTCATCTTTTTCTAAATCATACACAACCGCGTTTTCAATTGAAGTCATAACAAACGGCGAATGTGTGGCAACTATAAATTGCACATTTGGGAATAATTTCGTTAAAAACGGCAAAATTCGCTTCTGAAGTTCAACATGCAGGTGAGTTTCTATTTCATCAATCATTACGATTGCCGGTTGTTCATAGTTTACAGACGTGTTTGATGAGTTTTCAAAACGCATAATTAATTCCATATAAATATCGAGAAAGGCGGAATATCCATCCGCCATTTCATGTAAGCCGAACGGTTCGCGCCCCGGTATGTCAATTTTGAATACAAGATTCTTTGTATCCCGTTGCAGTTTAAGCTCGCTGCAACTGTAAATTTCCCGCAGAGCACTTATAAAGTCGTCGAACCATTTTTCCAAGCTTGCTTCAAGTTTTTTATCGTTATCGCTTTTAGCGCCGTACATTTGGTAATCCAACAGCAAAATATATTTTAAAAAATCTTTGCTTGCATTGTGTGATATTTGTGTCTTATTTATAATTTTGAACGGCTCAACAGCTTTAGGAACTATAAATTTACTGCGATTGGCAGATATATACACAAATATTTCGTTTGAAAAATTCGAAATTTGCTTCGAATACGTAATACTAATGTTTGGGCTTTTTATGACGGCAGCAGGAATAATTCTTGTGCCATCGGGCTTAATGAGTTTTTGTTCATATAACACACTGTCACGGAGAGCCTCCAGCAAGCTGGTTTTACCGCTCCCGTTTTTGCCTGTGAGAATTAAATTTTTTCGCTCATTTTCAGATAAAACTATATCAATGTTTTTAATGTGCCTTACTTTATCAACATGGATTTTGGTTATAAAAACACTTTGCATATACCGTTCATCCTTTCAAATTTATAGGAGAGTATAACTAACCAATTTGCTGTTTTAAATGCTAAAATTTCCGCTTTGCGGTCAATCTTCATCAATCTTCGTCAAACCTTATAATTTTCGGTGCTTGACATCTATTGTGCCTTAGAATATAATCTGTCCATAGCTTTTGCGGGTGTGGTTCAATGGCAGAACGTCAGCTTCCCAAGCTGAGAGCGAGGGTTCGATTCCCTTCACCCGCTTGTTGCAAAAGAGCCTTGGAAACAGGGCTTTTTGTATGTGCCAAAGTTTTAAAGCTACATAATAGCATTGTACACCTTGAGGTATATGATGTCAAAACTATAGTGAAGTTTGAAAAAATTCATTTTTGCGCTCAAATTCATACTGACCGCAAACCGGACAGTTAATCATCGCCTACACCTCCATTTGGTTATTCATCGGCAATTTTCTTTATCCTTGTTTTTTACAAGGCATAGGTCTCCCTTAACTTAATGACATTGTGTGTGTGAACAGTAACAACTCCGAAAAGCAACCCAACCCCTTCCCTTTTCTGATTGATATTTGCGCTTCGCAGTGATATCATTCCGGTAGCAAATCGTTTTCACATTTTATAGCAACAGGAAGGTAAGTTCAATGAACCCGTATATCTCCGTAGCCGCGATTATAACCGCAACAATAACCGTGCTTGCCATTTTGTGCTTTGTCAACAGCTTCCGCTCTCCGGTTAAAAAACTGCCGGTAAAACTTCCCGGCATATGCTTCGAGCTAATCTACACGGATACGCGCGGCAAAAACAAACGCGCGGACACATTCCTTCTAAAATCGGAAACATACGGAATTTGCGGCAAGCCGGATTTTATTTATCGCAATAGGTTAAGCGGAAACCTTATTGTTGCGGAAATTAAAAGCGGGAAAATTAACGCCGATGTTCCGCACCGCAGCAATTTGATGCAGCTTGCCGCGTATTTTCTGCTTGCGCAGGATGTTTACGGGAAAAAGTGCAAAACCGGTTATTTGATATACAAAGATTTTATGTTTAAAGTAAAAAACACATCTACTCTAAGGAAACAACTGCTGCATGTTTTAACTGATATGAAGGATATTCTTGGCGGCTGCAATATCTCTTCACACGCCGAGCCGAGCTTTATAAAATGCAGAAATTGTATTTGCAGGGAAACGGTTTGCGAATTTAGTAATTGCATTACGGAAGGGAATTAACATATGAATTTTGCGAAAAACCAAATGATTAATTTAAAAATTGAAGCGTTATCTTCGGAAGCTTACGGAATTGGGCGGGCGAACGGGTTTGTATTTTTTGTTCCCGGCGCGATTCCGGGAGAAGAGGTTACCGCTCGAATAATTAAACTTACTAAAACCTACGGCGTTTGCAAGCTTGAACATATTAAAGCGGCTTCGCCTAACCGCGCCGAGCCCGAATGCCCCGTATATAAGCGCTGCGGCGGCTGTTCGCTTTCGCATATGCAATACGCCGCGCAGCTTGAATATAAAACCGAAAAAGTTTTGGACGCGCTCAGGGTAATAGGAAAATTTTCAGCGGACGAACTGCCGCGCAAACTGGAAACAAACCCATGCGTAGGTATGGAATTTCCTTTCAGATACCGCAACAAGGTGCAAATGCCCGCCGGAATAGCGGGCTGTAAACCATCTTTCGGGTTTTACGCCCCGCGAAGCCACAGCTTTATTGCGGTTTGCGACTGCCTTTTGTGCGGCGCGGAAAATAAAGAGATACTCTCGCTCGTGCTTGAATTTATGGAAGAAAACAATATCTCCGTTTACTACGAATCCCGCAATGACGGTTTAGTGCGCCACGCCATGATTCGTACAAGCCGCAAAACAGGGGAAATTTTGCTGTGCCTTGTGTTAAACGGAAAAAAACTCCCGCATCACGAAAAACTTATAGAAAAGCTGAAACACCGCATTTCCGGCTTATTGATAAATGTAAACACGGAAGAAACCAACGTAATTCTCGGCAAAAAAACGCTCTGCCTCTGGGGGAGGGATTATATTACAGACTCAATTGGAGGCATAGACTTTAAAATTTCCATCAACTCATTTTATCAGGTAAACCCCGTTCAAACGGAGCTTTTGTACGCAAAAGCTTTGGAATACGCAAGCGGCGGGGAAAATAACACCGCGCTTGATATCTACTGCGGTATCGGAACCATAACGCAGCTTTTGGCGGGAAAATTCAAAAAGGTTTACGGAATTGAAGCTGTGCCCGAAGCTATAAGCGACGCAAAGGCAAGCGCCGCACAAAACGGCGCGGGTAACGCGGAATTTGTATTGGCAAAAGCGGAAGAGGCGATATTCGATTTCATTGAGAAAGGAATTGCGCCGGATTGCGTGGTAGTAGACCCGCCGCGAAAAGGATGCGACGAAAAACTTCTAAGCGCTCTGCTGAAATTAAAACCGGAGAAAATTGTTTACGTTTCGTGCAGCCCCGCAACATTGGCAAGGGATTTAAAAGTATTGGCGCAAGGCTACGAGCTTAGGAAAATCAGCGTGTATGATTGCTTTGCGCAAACCGCGCATGTGGAAACGGCGGTATTGCTTTCAAGGTAAGGTAAACAACCTGAGTTTGCGCAGGCAAGTATCTGCCCATAAACCCCTCCCCGGAACCACCTGTTTGCTTGTTTCATATACTGTAGGTGAAACAAGTATTTTAATTGATATCCATAAAGGGAGGAAATCAGGATGGTTAGCGTTTCAGACACGCTGTCAAATGGCGGCGCAACAACAGACGTATCGCAACAAACGGTTGCGGTTACGGGTTTAACAGGGGCAAGTGTTTTAGCCGACCCCGTTTTACCCGCCGATTTAAGCATTGAAAAGGACGCGGATTTGCTTCGCGCAACAGTCGGCGAGCAATTTACCTACGAAATAACCGTTACCAACAACGGGCCGGGTACGGCGCGCACCGTTACGGTAACCGACCAAATTCCAGCCCAGCTCTCGAACCCGGAATATTCAACCGACGGCAACACCTGGCAACCTTGGACAGGTACTTACACCCGCGGCGAGCTGCTAAACGGCAGTTCCTTCTTTGTTCTTATTCGCGCTACGGTAAACTCATCCGCAAGCGTAAGTATTGTTAACACGGCCACAGTTTCAAGTGCCACGACCGACCCAAACCCCGATAACAACAGCGCAACGGACGATACCTCGGTTGCCTCGGTTGCAGACATTGCGGTAAATAAAAGCGCAGATAAAACCTCGGTTCAGCCCGGAGATGTAATAACCTACACGATAGTAACATCAAATAACGGCCCCGGAGAGGCGTCGCGCGTGCAAATTGAGGACAGGATATCCCTGTATTTAAGCGGCGCGGAATTTTCAACCGATAACGGCGCGAGCTGGCAACCGTGGATTGGCGAACTTAACCTTGGCAGTATTCCAAACGGAAGCGCGGTTACAACCTTAATCCGGGCAACGGTTATACCGTCGGCTCAGGGCATTATAACCAACAGCGTAACTGTTAACAGTGTCACTCCGGACCCTGTTTCCTCCAACAACAACTCCAGAGTACAATCGTCCGTAACAACGGCGCAGCCGGAACCTGCCGCGGATCTATCCGTTACAAATAAGGCAGATAAAACTGCGGTTGCCGCCGGAGATACATTAACTTATACCGTTACCGCCTCCAACAAAGGCGAAGCTGCGGCGAACGATGTTGTGCTTACAGATACAATTCAGCCGCCGTTAACCAAACCGGAATATTCCTCCGATAACGGCGCAAACTGGCAGCCCTGGCCCGGCTCAATTCAGCTTGACAATTTGGCGAACGGCACCGAAGTAACAACATTAATACGCGCCACGGTTGAAGAATCCGCGCAGGAGAGTATTACAAACACCGCCTCTGTTAGCTGCTCCACAACCGACCCTGTTTTAAGTAACAATATTTCCGAAGTTCAAACAACGGTAACTCAGCCTGAAAACCCGCCGGGTACTAAAGCGGGCACGGATTTATCGCCCGCGCTTATTTACAGTCCCAAAATTGTAGCCCCCTACGATTGCGTTTCGCTATCGCTTATAGTAGCTAATACCGGCACAAAGGACGCTTCCAATGTGATGCTTGCAGGTATAAATCCCTGCGATATCCACAGAATTACCTATTCGCGAAACAGAATAAACTGGAACGAATGGAAGGGAAGTTTGCAGCTTGGCACAATTCCGGCGGGAACGATAGAAACATTATATTTTAGAGGCAGAGTTAGCCGGAGCGCGTCTGTATGCATCAAAACAGAAGCGGAATTTTTATTCACCTCACCGGACTTAACGCCGTTTGAAAGGTGCGTATATTTTTATATACCCGTTAGGTGTTGATTTAAATAACGGCAAACGTCAAATAAATTGAAAAGGGAAAAGGGCTGCTGCAAAATAGCAACCCTTTTTTTCTGTATGCGCATGTGCCGCCTATAAAAATACGCTTCTTGTCGCGCTCACTATAACTTATTGCATCGGAAAAAAGCAGCTTGACCTCTTTGCCGTTAAGCTGTGTGCAAGCAATACAAATTTGCTCCTCCCCATTATATTCGCGTAGTTCGTGAATAATCTTCGATGACGGGAAGCCTCCAACCTCGTTGAAATATTTCCGTTTAATCTGCGCTTCGCTTAATACTGCCACAAAATCGCCCTTTCTGCGGGTTTATAGTTTTACCTTAAAATCCTTTTCTAATTTCTCCAAAATTTCATTCTTCGTCAATGAATTTTCCCCGTCTGTAAGCCGGAATTTAAAAAATGAAATTATCTCTTTTCCGTCAACTGTTTCAACTGCTATTTCCGGAATTAAAAATTCAAATTTATCTTCCGTAACCGCCGAAAAATTCTCTGAAATTAGAGGCGAAAACATATTTAACGCTTTTTCTATAGATGGGGCAATCAGTTCAAGCTCATTATAATCGGAAATTTTATAGCTAACCGAAAAAAAACCGCGAGATTCCCCGCAAGTAACAGGCACTTCGCATTGAATCGCTTTTTCAATTAATTCTTTATTAAACAAACAATAAGCGGATAAATAGTCGCATCGGGGATAACCCGGTTGTGAAGAATCATAATCGCCAAATGGGGGAAATGCTACAACGCTGAATTCAACTCCGTTAATGTCCTTAAAGAAATATGTTACAGGTTTTATGCCTTCTATAGTGGGTTCAACGGTTTTTTGAGTTGATACATGTACATATTCTGTTTTTAAGTAAGAATCCAGCTTGCGCTTAACATATTTTAAACTCCCCGGATTATAGCTCAAAACAAATAATACGCCGGCACTAATAAGCATTAGTAAGGCAACGATTAACAATATTTTATTTTTAATTTTGCTCATAATGTGATACTCCCACTTTTCGCAATTTTTCTAAGCCTAAGCGATACCAAAACGTGAATGATATAATAGCTCTCTAAATCAAAGTAAAATATTGCGTTATTCACAATTCTTCTTGTTCAATTATATATTCAACTATGCCGAAATACAAATTTTTTCTGCTGTTGCAATTATTTTCTTTTTACCGGAATGATGACACTCCAATGTCACCATTCCAGAAAAAATGAACCATGTTAACCTTTTTGTGCCAAGATAGAAAAAGCGGGAAACTAACATGTTTGAACAAAAATAATTATCATAGATTACG